>JAQWHO010000297.1 GCA_029249355.1 Thalassotalea sp. | reverse complement strand
GGGGGTAGTTGGTTATTGCCGACAAGCGCCAACTGCCGTTGAAACTGGTTTTAAATACTTAATATTAAGTGCTAGTGCTTCGAGCTTTATGTTGCTTGGTATTGCGTTTATTTATGCACATACAGGCGACTTAAGTTTGCACAACAAGGGCAAGAAAATGCCTTTGCATCTAATATTTCTTGGTTGTATCAAGTGGGTTTTATTTTGTTTTTTTCTGGTATTGCTTTTAAATTATCTTTAGTGCCATTTCATTTTTGGACGCCAGATGTTTATCAAGGGGCTAGTTCTCCAATTACCATGTTGCTTGCTTCAGTATCTAAATGTGCAATGTTTATTGTGTTATTAAAATGTTGTTTTACGGCAACACACCTTGCTTTATTACAAGATGAAAAATTGGTGAGTTTTATTTCTTGGGTGGCTATTTTATCGATGATTGTCGGTAATAGCTTAGCGTTAAAGCAGCAATCTATTAAGCGATTGTTAGCTTATTCATCTATTGCGCATATGGGCTACTTATTAATTGTTATGTTATTAAGTGGTAGCACTAGTGTTGAGATGGCGTGGCAAAGCGTTTTGTTTTATTTAACGGCCTATATTTTAGCAAGCGTCTCAATATTTTCAGTGATTACCTTTATGGAACGTAATCGAGATGCACATTCAGATATCACCATTGGTGATTGGCGAGGGTTGTTTTGGCAACAACCTTTAATGGCTACGTTATTAATTTTTTCATTATTAAGTTTTGCTGGCATTCCTTTGACTGCAGGTTTTATTGGTAAGTTCTATTTAATTTCATTTGCAGCGAATGAAGCTTTATGGGCTTTATTAGCAGCATTAATATTAGGTAGTGGCATAGCTTTAGCTTATTATCTGCCCGTTATTTTTTCATTGTTTTCCAGAGAGATTGCCAGAGAGGCTTCACAAACTTCTATCGAAAATAATTCTCCCTCAGTTTCCACAAACCTTACTTTTTCAACGATGGATAAAATCGTACTTAATCTGTTTATTATCGCAGGCTTTTCAATCGGGTTATTTCCTGACATGATCGGAAAAATATTGCAGGCGATTTAATTTTATCGTGAATACCTTTCTTATTGGTTAAATTGGCAAACTAATTGTGGTATTGACGATAATTGTTGAATTAGAAAAAGTAACCATTCCTTATTTTATCTTAACTTATTGTTATTATTTATAAATATATATTGGCGTAAAGATTGAATAAACATTTATCAATCTGTTAGATAAACTAATTTTAATAAGAAAAACTCAAGGAATACTTCTGATGAAACATACTAAATTAATTGCTGCGCTCGGACTTGCTACATTGATGAGTGGTTGCGTTGTTATTGCCTCTTCTCCCTCTCGTGCTGATTTTCATATTCAAAAAGAACTTTCTTTGGATGCTCGTTCATTAACCGCATTGGATATTGAAACAGGTAGTGGCTCACTGGTTGTAATTGGTGAATCTGGCTTAAATGAAATTCAGGTTACTGCTGATATTTATACGGATAAAGAATACTCAGACAATTATGAATTAACATTAAATGAGTCAGGCAACTCAGGCTTTTTAGTGGCGAAAAATAAAAGTACATCAGGTTTTTGGGTAGGTAGTTCACCACGTATAGACGTTGTTATTCGTGTTCCTGAAGGGCTGTCTTTAGATATTGATGATGGTTCAGGTCATATGGAGATCAGCGATATTAATGCTCAAGTAGACATTAAAGACGGCTCCGGTGGCATAGTCGTTAAAAACATTAAGGGCGACACTAATATCAATGATGGTTCTGGTGAAATAGAAGTTAGTGAAGTTAATGGTAACTTGAGTATTATTGATGGTTCAGGAGAAATTAGCGTTAACGAAATTAGAGGTGATTTAACCATTGATGATGGTTCAGGCACTATTTACGCTAAAAATATTTATGGTAGTGCTTATATTGAAGATGGTTCTGGCGATTTAACCGTGAAAAAAATTACCGGTGTAGTAACTATTGATGATGGCTCAGGAAGTATAACTGTTAAAGATGCTGGCGGTTTAAAAATACTAGATTCTGGGTCTGGTGGTTTAAATGTCAGTAATGTTAAAGGTGATTATAGTATCGATAGCTAAGCCGAAATTTCATGATTTTGATGTTAAATAGCGCTAAATTGTCATGATTTAGCGTTTTTTATTGTCGAACGCGTTGAATCACTTGCTTCTATTTTGAACATGTGTATAATGCGCGCCTCGATATCAGGTCGTTGGATGTACCTGATATATTTAAAGTGTGGGGTTATCCCAATAGACTTGCCCAGCTAGTTTCCTAACTAAGCTTTAGAATGTGCCTTGAGTCTTCCGGTGGTTTCCTCGTTATTGAACGCAGGGGTTGTTAGTTTACGACTATACCTGCCATTGAGAAGACAAAATTTATGTTAAATATTGACAATGCCTCTGTAGGCTTTGATACCCTTGGTTTGCCTGAAAACTTATTATCTGCCCTTAAAACACTAGGGTTTGAAAGTTCTACGCCTATTCAAGCGAAAACTATTCCGCCTTTATTAGAAGGTTTTGATGTATTAGGTGAAGCGCAAACTGGTACTGGTAAAACGGCTGCTTTTGGTTTACCTGCTTTAGCCAAAATTGATACATCAATCAAAAAACCACAATTGATGGTGTTAGCACCAACACGTGAATTAGCGATGCAAGTTGCTGAGGCTATAGAGTCTTTCGCTAAAAATATGAAAGGTCTTAAGGTTGCTACTTTATACGGTGGCCAATCTTACGGTCCACAATTTCAACAATTAGAGCGTGGCGCTCAAGTGGTTGTTGGAACACCTGGTCGTTTAATGGATCACTTACGTCGTAAGAGCCTTAAATTAGATCAATTAAAAGTATGTGTACTTGATGAAGCTGATGAAATGTTAAATATGGGCTTTTTAGAAGACATTACTTGGACACTTGACCATGTGCCAGACACAACTCAAATGTGTTTATTCTCTGCAACAATGCCAGCGGGTATTCGTAAAATTGCGAATCGTTTCTTAAAAGAACCTGTACATGTAAAAATTGCAGCAGTTAAGAAAGAAAAAGCAAACATTACGCAATACGCATGGAAAGTAAGTGGCATTCAAAAAATTACTGCACTAACACGTATTGCAGAAATCGCTGATTATGACGCGATGATTATCTTTGTTCGTACTCGTAACGATACCGTTGATGTTGCTGAAAAATTAGAACGTGCTGGTTACCCAGCGGTTGCCTTAAATGGTGACATGAATCAACAACAGCGTGAACGTACTATTGACCAATTAAAATCTGGTGGTTCATCTATTTTAGTTGCAACTGACGTTGTTGCACGTGGTTTAGATATTCCTCGTATTTCTTTGGTTATCAACTATGACTTGCCAAGTGATAATGAGTCTTATGTTCACCGTATTGGTCGTACAGGTCGTGCAGGTCGTGAAGGTACAGCAATTTCATTTGTTCGTCCTCGTGAAATGTACTCTTTACGTCATTATGAGCGTTTAACGTCTGGCGTTGTTAAAACATACGACTTACCAAATATTCAAGAAATTGGTAAAAAACGTATTGAAAAAACACGTTTAGAAATGGCGGCGATTATTGCTGAAAAAGATTTAACAGCAATGCGCGAAATTATTGAAGAGATGGCTGCTGAGTCTGAACTTTCAATGACTGATTTAGCTGCTGCGTTATTATTACAAAGACAATTGAAGCAACCTTTACAGCCTAAAGAAGATCCTAAGCCTCGTCGTGATACTCGTGAACGTAATGAACGTAACGATAGAGATGGCCGCGGTCGTAGCGATTCTCGTGGTGATAGAGGTAATCGTGGCGAAAGTCGTGATGCACGTGGCGAAGGTCGCGGAAGAGATAACCGTGCTGAACGTGCTCCTCGTAAAGCAAAAGAAGTACGTAACGATGTTGATTGGCAGACTTACCGTTTAGAAGTTGGTAAAGAGCATGGTGCTAAGCCAGGTGATATTGTTGGCGCAATCGCTAACGAAATTTCATTGGATAGTAGCTACATTGGCCAAATTAACTTACATGAACGTCATACGTTTGTTCAGTTACCAAAAGGTATGCCTGAGAAATCATTTAAGCAATTAAAGAATGTACGTATTCGTCGTCAAGCGTTAGAAATTACAGTATCTGATACTGCCGTTGCTAAAGAGCGCCCACGTCGTACAGAACGTACTGAACGTCCAAGACGTGCTAACTAGTCTTTAACTTTTCTCATTAAAAAGGGGAGTCATATAACTCCCCTTTTTGTTATCTAGTTTTTGGTAATTAACGTTAAAATAAATGGTTACTTTGCTAATTCAATCATCACTGCCGTATACATTTTTAAATTAAGAACAAACTGTTCCATCGTGATAAATTCATGCTCAGAATGGCCGGTATATTCAGCACCTGGCATTGAAGGACCAAATGCTACTGCATTAGGGAATAAACGAGAGTTAGTGCCACCACCAATAGCAATAGGTTGAGCATTCTCAATACCTGTAAAATGAGAAAATACTGAAAGTAATGTCGGCACTTGAGGCGCGTCACCTTGAACAAATGGGTCGCCAATATAGTGATCTAACTCTGTAATATCAGCCATGTTTTTAAGTTTCCAGCTAGCAATAGTATGATTGATTTCATTACGTAATTGCTGCTGTGACTTTCCTCTTGGGCGACGAATATTAATATTTAATTCAACATTCCCTTTGTTTTGTTTGATGACTGTTGGTGACACTGTCATTGGTCCCATAAAATCATCAGAGTATGCAATGTTGCCAAATTTTTCCCCTTCTAGCCCTAAACCAATATTGTCATTGATAAAGTTAACTAAGGTACCTGCACCATTATTTGGCCAGCGGGTATGAGAGAGTAGGTCGGCTAAATAAGGAATTGCATTAACACCTTCTTGAGGTTTTGATGAATGAGCCGATTTCCCCAAAGCAGTAATTGTTAGCTGGCTACCTTTGAGGGTCAGGTCAAAAGAGATCCCTTGGTAATGTTGTACTTTGTTCATCAAGCTTTGCAATAGAGTAATATCCGCATTTTCAATGATAACTTTAGCATCTTCAGGAATTTGGCTACCAAAATAACCTCCTTCAAAATGGCTTATATATGCATCTAAACTGGGTGTTTTTTCTTGTTTATTAAACGCTATTTTTAATGTGCCATAGCCTTTTTCTGCGGTAACAACCGGATACTCTGCGTCTGTTGTGATATTAATTTGTGGCAGCTCATTATTTTTGACATATTCTTGCAAAGGCCCCCAATCTGATTCTTCAGCCATATAAACATAAAGTTCTAAGCGTTTTGTTAACGGAATCTTTTTATCTTTTATGGATTTCATTGCATATAGAACGGTTGAAATAGGGCCTTTATCATCTTCAGTGCCGCGAGCAATTAGTTTTCCTGGCTCAGTTGTAGTGTCTAATTCAAAAGGTGATTTTGCCCACTTAGCAGGATTAACAGGTTGAATATCGCCATGAGTGATAATGCCTACTCTTTCTTTGCCTGCACCTAACCCGATAATGATTACATACCCGTGGTCTTCAAAGTCTAAACCTAAATCTTCAGCTTGTTTTTTTAACTCCTTTTTAAAAGCGATATGTTCAGGGTTGTCTGTTGACTTAATTCCTTCAATCGCCACAGTGTTATGTTTAACAAGCTCAGTCAGACTTTTTACTATATCTGTTTTATAGGTTTTAGCAGCATATAGTGCTGTTTTCTCAGCTAATTGACTGACTTCTTGAGCCTGTAACGTTACTGAAAAAGCTACAGTTGCTATTGTAATAAAAGAGCATAAAAGCAAGGATGAAAATTTCAATTTGTTTAACACGAGTCTTCCTTTCTGGTTTGAGTAAATAGATAACCCACTAACATCTTTGTTATGAAAGCTAATTTCTAGTAAAAGTTGATAGAGGGTAGACAATTACTATAATAATTTGTTCAACGTTAAAACAGCTACAATAAATAAAATACTAAACCTATACAGTTAGATAAAGGTAATACTGCTTTCAACTGAAATAATATATGATCAAAATTATGCTTATTCTGTCTCCTTGAAAAAAAATAATTCCCCCATATTTATGTAACTATAAAAAACTAAAACTATAAAACTTAAAAGAGTCATTTATGTCAAATTTAAACATTAGATCAGCAACAGTTGATGATGCGGAAACCATTTTATATTTCATTCGCGAGTTAGCTATTTATGAAAAGGCTGAGCACGAAGTGCTCGCTACAGTTGAAACTATTCAATCGAGCATGTTTGGTGCAAAGGGTGGTGTGCATGGTTTAATTTGTGAGCTTGACGGTAAAGCGATTGGTTTTTCGGTATATTTTTATAATTATTCGACATGGTTAGCAAAGCCCGGACTTTATTTAGAAGATTTATATGTTTCGCCAGAATTTCGAGGCAAAGGCGCCGGGGTTGCTCTATTAAAACATTTAGCTAAAATAGCAATGAATGAAGGTTGCGGTCGATTTGAATGGAGTTGTTTAGATTGGAATACGCCGTCTCGTGAGTTTTATGAATCACTTGGCGCAGAACCCCAGCACGAGTGGTTAGGTTATCGAATGTCAGGAAAAACCTTATCTGATTTTGCTAAATAGCTGTTAGTTCATAAACGGTTAGTTAGTTCATAAATAGACATTTCGATATAAATAAAAAAGAGCTTACCTGTTAAACAGGTAAGCTCTTTTTTCGTTCATGGTTCAGTCTTTATTAAACATTCATTCTGTACTTATTTAGCATTAATTAAACTATCCAATATTACAGAATATTCCCTAATTTATCTTTTGCTTCTAATACTTGAGAATCAGGAAAAGTCGCTAAGTCGTTATCATCAATGATCCAAGGCGTTAAACATTCTCTACTTTCCACACATGGGTCTGTTAAAGTATGAAGAAAATCAACAACCTGACTGACTTGAATCGGCGATAAGTTAGGTCTTGCACGTAAAGGCGCTGATGCAGTGATATTATTATTTCGAGCTTCTTGTAAGTAATCTGCAATTTCAATTGAATTTGCGAAAGAATCTGAAAAAACCTCCTCACAATTAACATTATATTTTACCATCAACTGCTCAATTTGGGGTAATTGACAAAAAGGTGCATTACCGTCGATAGATGTCTGTTGACCTCTCGCGGCAAATAATCGCTCTATTGCTCGTCTAGGGTTATTATAATGTTCAACCACTTCTTCTAGAGTTTGATAAGCTCCACTATGTCCATAAGGCGCGGTAGCTGCAACATTCAATAAACTTGGTGTTCTAAAATGAAATTTATCATTACTATTTCCTGTAATGTTCTCACGACCAAAGTCCTGACTTGTGTCGGTATTACTGGTGTTTCCTTTGCCAACACCAATTTGAGGAAAAGCCACAAGGTGATGTCGAGAATTTGAGAAGTTACTACCGTTATGGCAAGCAGCACAGCCGGCACCCCCTTGCTGGCTTTGTGTGAAAAATAATATGGCGCCTTGTTTTTGTGAGTCAGTAATGGCTTGAAGATCGCCAGATAAATATGATTTCCAAGGGTTATTAACAAATACCATTGATCGCTCGTATTCTCCAATTGCGTCAAAGACTCTGTCTACTGTTACTTGCTGATCGCCAAATACTTGTGAAAATTCGCTGGGCCAAGTTGTCGATATATTATCAATTTCATTATTTAACCGGGAAACTAATGCTGACCGTAACGTTTGATTATTTGCTGATGATTCAAAATCCCCTCGCATTTCTTCGGCTGAAGTAACAGGGAACCTTGCTTGAGCATCGGCTAAAGTAGCACCTTGTGGAATATTTTGATCCGGTTGTCTTCTTCCTCTTCTATCAATAATTGAATCAGGGGTAAGTATTGCTCCGTTGCCTGTTCTTTCAACGCGACTGTCCCAAAATAGTCCTTGGTTATATAAAGCAATGTTAAAAATTGAAGGAGCATTACGAGGAACAACAGGGTGATCATTATTTTCATTAAATCGTCCATGGCCTAGTAAGTCATGTGCCTGATTATTCAATTCATCAATAGCAGCTACACCAACAGGAAGTGAAAGATTATCTCCACCGCCCAGCATAGGATGATGGCAACTTACGCAAGCAGCACTTTGTTCTCCTCCTAAATTTTTAGTAAAAAATAGTTTTTTGCCTAATTGTACTTTTTGATCGGTAACGGGAAGCACATCAATATTTTCAACATCAACAGGTTGAATGTTTTGCAGAGTAATAATATTTTGTAATTGCTGGTCAATATTCTCAAGTTTAGTTTGGCCTGGAGGCGTAGGCTGGCCAGGAGGAATAGGTTGACCCGGAGGAGCAGGTCGTCGAGGTCCTTCCTGCGCATAGCCTTGATTAATGAGTATACCGCTTAATAAAATAATGCTT
>JAQWHO010000296.1 GCA_029249355.1 Thalassotalea sp. | reverse complement strand
CGGAACGCTTAAATGATAAGAGCAAGCTCGATAGGGTGCTCAATATATTATTATTCGCTATTGTCATAGCGTTGCTTTTTGCAATTTATTCACATTTAAATTAGTTGCCGACAGCAACAAATATGAGAGATACATGACTGAACTTATTATTAGTATTTTGCCATTCTTGGTTTTAGCTTATGTAGTATTGCTAGCGCTTAAACGTATAAAGCGATTTTTCACGCCATATAAAGACACCCCATTCGGATTCAAAGGTAAGCTTGTTTATCTTGATAAAGGCAAAAATAGCGCGACATTCTTCAACAAAAAATACCGCATAGCAGCTAAAGGGGGAGACTTCATTTATCTTACTGATGATGGTGCGTATGTACTTATTGAATATAAGTCTCGTAAAGGGCGTATACATCAAAGTGATATCGCGCAAACAATCGCCTCGGTACTTGCTGCGCGAAGTATATACCCAATTACACGCGCAATAATCGCCACTGAAACACAGTCAAAAGAAATAAATGTTTTAGGGAGTGATGATGTCTTATACAATAATATTAAAGAGGTTCATCTGCTGACTCAGCAAATAAAAAATGGTATGCGCGTAAACACTTATTATAATGCCCCTTATAAGTGTCAATCTTGCAACATGCGAACTTATTGCACACGTAAAAGTGTAGATTAAAAGAGATTGGAGATAAAATTATTAGTAATTTGCTAGGTAAAGTATCACGTAAAGAATTCGGATTTAGTGAACTCACTTTTACAGATGAGTTGGGGGAGAATTGCGCCATTCAAACCGTTAATGACATTAAGCATTTACTTGATGAGTCTAAACCTAGAAGTATTGTTTTGGGATTGAAAGAGCCTCATTGCTACGCTTTAAAAGAGTATGCCGATAAAATTGGGATCAAAAGCGAACCTAACGAGATGGGCATAGTCGAATTCAACTTACCTAAAGGGATCAATATAAATTCCACTATTCGTTTGAATGAAGAGCAAGTCAAAGGGCTCATTGTTCGATTAGAGCAATGGCTAGAAAATGATGATTTTACCGATGAATAAAAAAAGCCCACGTAATTGTGGGCTTTTTTATTGCGGATAACCGCTATGAGATGTCTTTAAGGTAAAACAACACCTTTCGACTTGTGTTTATCAGGCGACGTTAGGGGGTTTTGTGCCCATCCCCTCGAAATTAACCTTAGTCTGAATTTTTAAGCTTTTTTCTAACTCTAATCACTGTACTTCGGCTAACTCCAACAGCTTCAGCCGTTTTATTAATACTAAATCCAGCTTCAGTAAATGAAGCTATTCTTTCATGGTTTTCTAAATCAGGTTGACGACCGTGATAAAGTCCCTTTTGTTGAGCTTTGGCAATCCCTTCCTTCTGCTTACGTTCTCGTTCTTGATACTCTTTATATGCACTGGCCGCTAATATCTCTAGCAGCATATTATTAATAGCGCTAAGTATTGATCTCATAAAATCATCACTTGGAAAGCTGCCAAATGTTAAATGGCTTGTTGGTAGGTCTAAACTAACGACACTAATACCTTTTTCATTGATTGAGGCTACGAGGGTTTTCCAATCATCGGGACTTAACCTTGTTAAACGATCTATCGACTCAACTAACAGAACATCACCGGACTCAGATTCATCCAGTAATCGAATTAGTTCTGGTCTATCTAAAGAGTTACCAGATTTATTTTCTATATAAAAAGAAGCTATTCGTTTACTGAAGCCAGAAACAAATTTTTTTAATGAGCTTTTTGCTCTATTGGCATCTTGCTCAGAAGTTGATGCTCTTAAATATGCTCTTATGAACATTTTTGCCTAACTAGGTCTATTTAGATGGTGTCATATTATATAGGTTTATTTAGGTGGTGTCATTACGTAATGACCTGTGATATTTCTATAGTGCCTTTAGGGTGTACTCATGAAGAACTGCATGTAATAACACTAATTTGGAGTTTGATAATGAAAAAGGATAAACCATACATTGTTATGTTTTAGTGGTGGCCGTACCAACAGCCCTATCTCTTTCATTTAATGGGTGAAAAAATAAAATTATGTAGCGGTGTTAAAACTCATATTCATTGCTGGTCACTCTAATTAGATATAAAGTAAGTAAACAAAAAATCGGTAAGGTAATTGATAACGTGTCTAAACGAACCATAAGTATGTTGGCTAAAGAAGTGAGCGTAAATGTCGAGACAATTCGCTTTTATGAACGCAAAGGCTTAATTAATCAGCCACCAAAACCTATGCAGGGCTATAGACATTACCCGAATGAAACGGTAAACAGAATACACTTTATTAAGCGTTCTCAAGAATTAGGTTTTACACTGAAAGAGATTGAAGGGTTACTTGCATTAAACGATAGCCCATGTAGTAAAGTCCAAGAATTAGCTAATAAAAAATTAATTGCAGTACAAAAAAAGAAAGCTGATTTGTTACTTTTAGAGCAAGCGCTAGAAGAGCATTTGAGCCAGTGCCAAAATAATGATGACGATAGCCATTGCCCGATAATTGATTCTTTGCAGCCGAAGTAGTACCTAATTAAAGATTTCTGTCAAAATCCTTCCCTCCACATAGAAAGACTTCATGTCCGAGTTTAATGCCCTGTTGACTCCGTACCTATATACGCAACCTATTATTCATAAAACTTAGCGGAATATACGTAACTCATGTAATTGAACGCTTTTGCGTGTAAAAAAGGTCAATCTATGTACAGGAAAAATACCATTTCTGAAACATATTGTTGCTAGCGGAGAATAAAACTTATGACATCATTATTTGAAGATGCGCAATCACGTCTGATCGAGGTTATGAAATATGTAACTTTATCAGATGATGTCGTTAACAGACTAAAATACCCTAAGAAAGCACTGAGCGTAAGCATTCCAGTGCGCATGGATGATGGTGCACTCCGTGTCTTTACGGGATACCGTGTCCAATTTGATGATACCAGAGGACCGACAAAAGGTGGGATACGCTTCCACCCAGATGTTAACTTAGATGAAATTACTTCTCTGAGCTTTTGGATGACAATAAAGTGTGCGGTCGTTGGTTTACCCTTTGGTGGTGCCAAGGGAGGAATCAAAGTAACCCCTAAAGAACTTTCATTGCTAGAGCTTGAAAGACTTTCTCGTGGATATATCAGAGCGATAGCCGACATTATAGGTCCGAAACGAGACATTCCAGCACCTGATGTTTATACCAATGCAACCATAATGGGATGGATGGCAGACGAATATTATCAAATTATGCGAGAACAACTTCCAGCGGTCATTACGGGCAAACCTGTTCATTTAAACGGCTCATTGGGAAGGGATTCAGCGACAGGGCAAGGAGCATTATTTGTGCTTTTGCAATGGCTTAAGGCTTTTGAGTTAGCACCAGAGAACACAACTATTGCAATTCAAGGGTTTGGTAATGCCGGATTTCACTTCGCAAAGTTAGCATATGAGTTGGGATTTAGGATTGTAGCACTGTCTGACTCAAAAGGTGGGATTGTATCTAATGATGATCTAAATCCTCAATTAGTAATGAATCAAAAGCTAGCTGATAACACGCTAAAAGCCATGCTGTATTGTGATGGCTCTGTATGTAGAGAAGCAGAATTTAATGTTGTGTCAAATGAAGAGTTACTTGAATTAAACGTTGATGTATTAGTTTTGGCGGCACTTGAAAACCAAATAACAGAGCAGAATGCAGATAAGATAAGAGCAAAACACATATTAGAAATTGCTAACGGACCGATAAGCCCAGAAGCTGATGAGGTTTTAAAGCGAAAAGGAATAAACGTACTACCTGATGTATTGGTAAACGCTGGGGGCGTAACTGTAAGCTATTTTGAATGGGTACAAAATCGTTCTGGCTTTTATTGGGTTAATTCAGAAATAAATTGCCGATTAAAGAAGATTATGGATACAGAAGCCAATAATGTTTTTGACTTGGCGCGGCAAAAAAAATTATCACTTCGCTCCGCAGCGTATTTACATGGGATCAATAGAATATCAGGAGCGATGACCGAGCATGGAACGCGAGAGTATTTTCAAAAATAAAATTTATGCTAAATTCCTCTTGACTCCGTACTTAGGTACATACAATACACTTGCATTATCACTTAATGAGGTATCCATATGAATCAAAAAGAATCAAACCTTCCAATGATAGGAGGCATCATCGCAGCATTAGGCGCAGGCGTATGCTGTGTAGGTCCTTTAGTCCTGCTACTACTGGGGGTTAGTGGCTCATGGATTGGTAATTTAACTGCATTTGAACCCTATAGGCCATTATTTATCACATTCGTAGTGTTGTTGTTTGGTTACTCAGGTTGGAAAATTTATCGTCCAGTAGAAGAGTGTGAGCCGGGAACCGCCTGTGCAGTTCCTAAGAAGCAGCAACAACGAAAAGTCATTTTCTGGCTGAGCGCTATAGCTGCAACAATTTTTGTGACCAGTAATTATTGGATACTTTTGTTTGCTTAATATACAGATCAAGAAATTTATAACATTTTACAATTTGGAGCTAATTATGAAAAAATTATTATTAACCGCACTGCTTTCACTCTCTAGTTTTGGTGCTTTTGCTGAAGTAAAAACAGTTACGCTGGAAGTACCAACGATGAACTGTGCGACATGCCCAATCACAGTTAAAAAATCGTTAGAAAATGTTGATGGCGTTGAAAAAGCGAAAGTTACCTACAAGCCTAAGCTAGCTATTGTTTCTTTTGATGACACTAAAACCAACATCAATGCATTAATCACAGCGACTACCAATGCTGGCTACCCATCTACATTAAAAAAATAGAGGCCAAGTATGTTCAATCCTTTAAATTTATTAACTCGTATAGGCGATAAAGCAGGCTCTTTTGGAGCCGTTGTTTCGGCAATGGGATGCGCCATGTGTTTTCCTGCCATAGCGAATATTGCAGCAGCCATAGGTATGGGGTTTTTAGGTCAATGGGAAGGATTATTTATTAATACCTTATTCCCACTATTTGCATCGTTAGCACTTGCCATGAATATCTTAGGTTGGTTTAGTCACCGCCAATGGCACCGCAGTTTAGTTGGTTCAATTGGCCCCATTTTGGTTTTACTCTCTTTATACCCTTGGTTCCAGTACGGGTGGAGTTCATACGTTACTTATACGGGGCTAGGACTGATGGTTGCTGTATCAATTTGGGACATGGTTTCTCCAGCAAATAAACGCTGTGATGATGAAACTTGTACCGCTTAACTTTTTAAGAGGAATAAAATATGTCAACGAATAGTTGTTGCTCGTCAAATGACACTCAGCCAGAACAATTACATGTAGCCATTATTGGTAGTGGCTCAGGAGCATTTGCCAGTGCTATTAAAGCAGCGGAAGGCGGAGCAAGAGTTACTATCATAGAGGGAGCGGATGTTATCGGTGGCTGCTGTGTAAATGTAGGCTGTGTTCCTTCAAAAATATTGATCCGTGCAGCGCAATTAGCGCACCAGCAACGTACTAACCCATTTGATGGTTTAGAGAATATTCAACCACAACTTAGCCGCTCCTTATTAGCACATCAGCAAAGTGCTCGCGTTGAAGAATTACGCGATGCTAAATATCAAAGTATTTTAGAGAACAACCCCGCGCTATCTTTACTTAAAGGTTATGCACGTTTTAAAAATGAAAATACCTTGTTAGTTCAAAAGTCTGATGGTAATGAGGAAGAGTTGGTTGCAGATCGCATCTTAATTGCTACAGGCTCTACACCAAGCGTTCCACCTATTGATGGGCTAATTGATACTCCTTATTGGACATCAACCGAAGCTTTATTTTCGGAGGAGTTACCAAGTAGTCTGGTTGTCATCGGCTCTTCTGTTATAGCACTGGAAATTGCACAAGCTTATGCCCGTTTGGGTAGCAGTGTAACAGTATTAGCACGACATACGCTTTTATATGCAGAAGATCCGTTATTAGGTGAAAAGCTGACTGAATGTTTTGAAAAAGAAGGCATTCGTGTACTTAATAATACGCAAGCAAGTCATGTTTCTTATGGTAGCAATGGGTTTTCATTGGAAACTGACGAAGGAACATTAATCGCTGAAAAATTGCTTATTTCTACTGGTCGCCATGCAAATACTGGCAAGCTTGGTTTAGAAAACGTTGGTGTTAAAACAGATAAAAGTGGTGCCATTGTTGTTAATAGTATGATGGAAACATCAACAGCTAACATTTATGCCGCAGGTGATTGCTCCAATATGCCACAGTTTGTCTATGTTGCTGCTGCTGCCGGAAGTAGAGCCGGAATTAATATGACGGGTGGAAATGCGCAACTCGACCTATCTACCATGCCTGCTGTTATATTCACTGACCCACAAGTTGCTACGGTAGGTCTAACTGAAGAACAAGCTTCAGCGGAAGGAATAGATACGATAAGTCGTGTACTTGATATGGAAAACGTACCTAGAGCATTAGCAAATTTTGAAACTGATGGATTTATCAAACTAGTTGCAGAAAAACAAACAGGTGAGATATTAGGCGCACAAATACTCGCGCATGAAGGTGGTGAACTTATACAAAGTGCAGCATTAGCCATTCATAACAACATGACCGTAGAGGATTTAGCAGGTCAACTATTTCCGTATTTGACGATGGTTGAAGGATTGAAGTTATGCGCTCAAACCTTTAGCAAAGACGTTAAAGAGCTATCTTGCTGCGCAGGGTAATCATTTAACGGTAATGTACTTATAGAAATGTTAATGGAATGCCGATTGATTGAATACAATCAAGATATATTGAGGCATTCCATTAAGATCACAAATTGGAAACATGCTAAACCATGATTAAATCTAAGGTTGAAAACATTCCTGTTGGTGAAGTCAGTTTTTTAACGGAGATCCCTGATATCAATAAGTTCATTAATAGTGATGATGATGCGTTGGATTTTCCTTTGAGTATTTCTCAACTGGCACAAGCTGCACAAACGTCTGTCCATACTATAAGGAATTATACACTTGAGAATATAATACACTGCGAAGAAAAAACTAAGTCAGGTTATGCCCTTTACGGTTTATGTGCATTAAAGAGGTTAAAGTTCATTCGAGCAGCAAGGGCGGCAGGTCTTCTTGTAGTTGATATCAAGCCATTACTAATGGCAATAGATGAAGGAGAAAGAAAAGTTCCTGAAGACATCCAAAAGCTGCTACTTACTAAAATCAAGCATAGAAAAGTATTTTTAGATCTAGTAACAAACCAAATTGAAGAGCTTTGCAATTAGAACAATTATAGAACAGCTTATGGCTCGACTAAAAACTTGTTAGCTTATCTGTTTTCTATCAATGTTAGCTTGTATATATCAAGCATATAGAATATCAACACCTCCTATTTTTAATGGCACTTTGATGCGCAGTACCTTTTGAATTAGAAATACAAACAGATGGCATTATTTAACTTATTGATTCTACGTCACTAAGTAAACCAGCTAAGTCGATTTCTTTGCGGTCTTTATTAAAGGCATATTCCCCATTTAGATTAATGTGTTGCCAAGCAACAGGCGAAAGCCGAGAAATAACATCAACCACATCTTGCCTACCGTTCCTCTCTTGGATTTGTAAAAATGCCGATAGTAACGCGGAATTATAATAAATAATGCAATTTGAAATGAGTCGAGCACAATCGTTCCATTGTGATACTTGGTAATCATTCCCCCCTCGAAATTTATTGCCATTAACTGAAGTAATAGCACGTTTTAACTGATGGTATGCTTCACCTCTGTTCAAGGCTTGCTGGACGTAATGACGCAACGTTGAATTATCAACATACTCCAAAACATAAATAGATTTAATTAAACGGTCGTACTCATGCAATGCTGACAATGTTCGGCTCTTGCCGTTACTGAGCTTTCTAATGATTGTGCTTTGAGTGGTGGTTTTACGACTCAATGAACAAACAATATGCTGAATATTGTCCCACTCTTGTGCAATTAATTTATGGTTAATGTCTTTCCTTAATTGAATACGGCCACCGTCCTCTTCAGTCACTTCAAATAACTCAAAAAACACTTTTTTCATTTTTGCGTATCGAGGGGCGAATGTGTAACCAAAGAAATCCAAAATAGCAAAGTTAACATTATTGGTACCATGCGTATCGGTCGATAAAGTATTAGGCTGTATCTCTGAAGAGTTGTTATAGAGTAAGTCAAAAGCAAAGTGACCTTCATATTCGTTAGCGCCAATGACTTGCGTACTCACCGGAACATGATTAGAAACCAATGTTAATGCTGAAACACCTTTACCTTTAGAGAAGTACTTAGACGAATACCGAGCCTTAAACGTATTTATGCGGCACTCGAACTTTTGACCATCAATACTTGAAAACAACTGATTATCGTCCACATGGTAATAGGCAAATATTGGCAACGTGGCTATAGCATTAGAAACCTGATCATTAGACGTTTTGAGTGTTTCATATCTGACATAACTATCATCTACACTGCGTAATTTACCCATTGAACGGTCAGAGATATTCGCCATTTTATATAGGCCGTAATTGGTGCCGTTTGCCAATATACAGGCGATCAGATCTTCTTTATTTACTGGTGATTTTTCTTTAGTTGCTGATATGTGTGTAAATGAATTTAAGTAACCTGTCTTTTGATCAACAAACAACATGAGTTCAACGATACCCATGTGTTGAATTTGATTGTAGAGCGGGTTTTCAATTGTTTGTTGCCAACGGCTGTTAGGAATTGACCACTTGAGTTCGGCTTTGCCAGGAATAAACTCAACATACTTATTATCACCACTAAAGATATGCTCGCTTGCTTCCTTCAGCTTAACTTCTAATTGTTGGCTCTTATCTGCGAGTGTTTGGTTAATCGGTGTTGCCAGCTTATCAAGGCCAGTGTTTTCAATGATTGTCTCTTTTTGCTGCCATTCTTTAGGTTGTATAAGATCTGATCGCCTG
>JAQWHO010000295.1 GCA_029249355.1 Thalassotalea sp. | reverse complement strand
AAGCATTCAATTCCCAACAGACTACAACTTCTTACTCCATTGATATATAAGTATTTTTTAAATGGTGTATATATTGCTTGGCATTGCATAAAGTAAAAACCTTAGAGAAATAAAATGAAAAGTGTTGAAGTCAATTTTGATGGTTTAGTTGGGCCCACCCATAATTATGCTGGTTTATCCGAAGGAAATGTTGCTTCATTATCCAATGCGAATGAAAGCTCAAACCCTAAAAGTGCAGCACTGCAAGGCTTGAAAAAAATGAAGGCTTTGCATGATATGGGATTAACTCAAGGAGTATTTGCACCGCAAGAACGGCCTGATATTTACACATTAAAACGTTTAGGTTTTCAAGGCTCTGATGCACAAATATTAAATGCTGCTTATAAAACATCGCCTACTTTACTCGCTTCATGCTGTTCGGCATCAACTATGTGGACAGCCAATGCTGCAACGGTTTCACCTTCAGCCGATACCCATAATCAAAAAGTACATTTTACTGCGGCAAATTTAGCCAATAAATTTCATCGTTCATTAGAACCTGAAACAACAAGTAATATTCTTAGGGCAATTTTTAAAAACGATAAATACTTTCAACATCATCAACATTTAAATGATAACGAACATTTTGGCGATGAAGGTGCAGCCAATCATACTCGTTTGTGCGAAAACTATGGCGAAAAAGGGCTTGAAATATTTACTTATGGACGAGTCGCTTTTAACCGAAATACACCAAAACCTGTTAAATACCCTGCTCGACAAACCTTAGAAGCAAGTCAAGCAATTGCCAGGTTACATGGCGTATCTACCGAAAACTCAGTTTTTGTTCAACAAAACCCCAATGTTATCGATCAAGGCGTTTTTCATAACGATGTTATCGCAGTGGGTAATCAAAATGTATTGTTCTACCATGAGCAAGCTTACTTAAACACTGATTCGTTTAAAGCAGAAGTCAGTCAAAAGTTCTCAGGAAACCAGTTACATTTTATCGAAGTTTCAACAGAACAAGTGTCTATTGAAGATGCGGTAAATACTTATTTATTTAATACTCAAATTATTACGCTCGCCGATAATTCTATGGCGATAATTGCACCAAAGCATTGTCGTGAAAATACTCAGGTATTCGATTACTTACAATCATTAATTGCTGCCAATAATCCTATCATTCACGTTGAATTTTTTGATGTAAATGAAAGTATGAAAAATGGCGGAGGTCCAGCTTGTTTACGTTTAAGAGTAGCATTAACCATGCAAGAACTAACTGCTGTTAACCCTAATTGTTTATTAACTGATTCGTTATATTTGAAATTAGTTACATGGGTAAATAAACATTACCGAGATAAATTAACGCTTAAAGATTTAAGCGACCCGCAATTGTTAATTGAGTCAAGAACAGCCTTGGACGAGTTAACACAACTATTGTCTCTAGGATCGGTTTACCGTTTTCAACGTTAATGCTTTCGAAGCAATTGTTTTCAAAACAAGTATTTACAAAGTAAATGTTTTTAAAATTAACGCTATTCATAAAAAATTGAAGCTAATATCTTGATTTCAATGTAATCAGTACAACTATTAAAAGCGTTCGTTTTTCGGTAATGTATTCATGTTTATTTAAATCGGCAATGGAATATCCATGAAATTTACTTACTTTATACTCGTCATCAGTTTAGTTTTATCAAACTTAACTTATGCAAAAGAAGCTTCACTTTCAGACTTAGAAAACTATCAAGTGAATACTACTAAAATGGTCAGTTCAGGCTTGCCGACACAACAACACTTTGAACAATTAAAAGAAATGGGTGTAGCGCACGTTATTGATTTAATACCGGGCGATAGAAGTGACGAAGCTAACTTAACGAAAGCACTCGCATTAAATTATCATAACATTCAAGTGGCATGGAAAAACCCCACTGTTGCTAATTTCAATGAATATGCTGCAAAAATGAATGAATTTA
Organism: Thalassotalea sp.; assembly: GCA_029249355.1. Classification (GTDB taxonomy): domain Bacteria; phylum Pseudomonadota; class Gammaproteobacteria; order Enterobacterales; family Alteromonadaceae; genus Thalassotalea_H. The sequence goes on along the minus strand of JAQWHO010000295.1, from coordinate 1,457 downwards.
GTCAAGAAAAAGGAAAGATACTGACACATTGCCGGTTAAACTGGCGTGGCGCAGTTTTTACTTACTTGTATCGTGTAACTCACTTAAAAGAGAATGAAGTCACTGCAAAGGCAGATATGTTAGCAATTTGGCAACCCGATGAAACTTGGCAAAACTTTATCGACGAAGTTAAAGTGCGTTCAACAAGATCTAAATAACAATATCTATCACAACTTAAAATTTTAAACAAAAACTCTACGACATCGGTTGTTCAAACAATTTTTTTCCTTCAGTTAATAAATGAGCAACCGTAGCATTCTTCACTTTTCGTTCTGGGGAAATTAAATAATAATGCTCCATTACATCATTTGTTCGTCCAATTAATTCAACGTTAAATTGCTCTAATACATGATTTTCTATGATTGTAGGGGCACAAAATACGCCATATCCAGCTTGTCCAAAATATTTAGTTAATATTGAATCATCAAATTCACCTATTATTTTAGGCGAAATATCAAGCTGTTCGAACCAAGAAAGTATACTTAAATGCTGGTTTGAACCTTCACCCGCAGTAAAGAATGCAGCGCGATTTAACGAATGAGGAAAGTTACTTTTTAACGTTGTTGCAAGTTTATCATTCGCAAAAAAACTTAAGCCGCACTTACCCAATAAATGACTAAATGCTTTAATAGGTGAATTTCTGGGTAAAGGTGTATCGCTTAATATTGCATCTAATTTGTTCACGGCCAATTCACCCAGTAAAACATCTAAATTTGTTTCTTTGCAAACCAATTTAACTGAATCATCCATCGTATAAATGGCTTTTAGGAAATTGAATGAAAAAACTTTAGCAATAACATCCGTTACACCAATTGAAAAACGAAAAGAAATATCGGTGGAATGATTTTTTAAGGAATGTAAAAGGTCATCGCCTAAACTAAAAATCTCCTTCGCATAACTTAACGTTATATGCCCCATATCATTTAGAACTAATCGTTTGCCCTGCCTTTCAAATAAATTATAGCCTAACTGCTCTTCAAGCAAACTTAATTGCGCACTCAATGTTTGTGGTGTGATATGCATAATCTTCGACGCTTGAGCAATAGTTCCATAGGTAGCAATCGAATAAAAATATTGTAAATGATGATAGTTAAGTCTGGCCATAAAATTACCTTGAAGAATACTTATTTTTGTTATCAACCTATTACTGATAATAACACAAAGGTATACGACTTTTATTGTTGTTGTTTTCTAGATATAAATGCATTAATAATAAGGTAAGTTACGCTAAAAATTTATAACTTCTACATTTAAGGACTTTTATGAATAAACATGACGAGCTCCCAATAGAACACCATGATGCTTTAATCTCTTTTTTACATAAGATGATTAAAATTGCGATCAGAATTTTGGCTGTATTAATGGTGGCGGTAATTTTTTGGGGCGTTGCAGATGTTGTGTATGTTTTCTACATGCAA
>JAQWHO010000294.1 GCA_029249355.1 Thalassotalea sp. | reverse complement strand
GGTCACTTTAAAAAAGAAATAGGTGAGTCAATTGAAGTATTACCGGCATCACAGCAAAATGGTGAAGGTTGGTATGTTGGCACTGCCGATGCCGTTTATCAAAATATTGATATAATCCGAAGTGAAATGCCGAAATATATCATGATTTTATCAGGTGATCACGTATATAGAATGGACTATGGACCATTATTGGCATCTCATGTAGCCACCGGCGCAGACATGACAGTTTGTTGTATTGAAGTATCCGTTGAAGAAGCTGCAGGCACCTTTGGGGTAATGACTGTAGATGAAGATAGTCGCGTTTGTGGATTTGATGAAAAACCCGCTAACCCTTCTGAAGTACCAGGGAAACCAGGTATTACATTAGCTTCAATGGGCAACTACGTTTTCAATACTGAGTTTTTATTTGAACAATTAGAAAAAGACGCAGCAGCAGAAGGTTCAAGTCATGATTTTGGCAACGATATTATTCCTGAAATAATAGAGTCGCATGATGTATATGCTTTTCCATTTAAAGATCCAGATTCTGAGAAACAACCCTATTGGCGCGATGTAGGTTCATTAGACTCTTTCTGGGAAGCAAACATGGAATTAGTTAGTCCTGATCCAGAGTTAGACATGTACGATAGAAATTGGCCTGTATGGACTTATCAAGAACAAACCGCACCTGCTAAATTTGTTTTTGATGAAGAAGGACGACGCGGTATGGCCGTTGACTCAACGGTATCTGGTGGTGTGGTTGTTTCTGGTTCAATGGTGAAAAAATCTTTATTGTTTTCGGAAGTTCGAGTGAATTCTTTTTGTCATATTGAAGAATCCGTTATTTTGCCTAATGTAAACATTGGCAGAAATTGTAAAGTGATGAAAGCTATTGTTGATAGTGGTTGCGATATCCCTGAGGGCATGGAAATTGGTGTAAATCATGGCAAAGATCGGGAAAATGGCTTTAGGGTTACCGATAAAGGTGTGGTGTTGGTAACTCGTACTATGCTTATTGACCTAGCAGCACGGTAGTACCCATTACTAATACCAATTGAAGTAATGAATTGACTCATTCATTGCTTCATTTGGTATATACCCATTGTCATTGAGTTGTATTGTTTGAAAGAAAGCAACAATTATCGGTAAATTTTTCGGTCATTGTTGATATCCAAAAAGTAAATTAGGAATAACCATGAAAAACCAATTCATTAGCTTGTTAGGCAAAGAAGAAATTTTGGCTTTAATTGAAGCGAAACACCAAGATGTTTTCTCTGTATTGGGTATGCATAAACACCCAACTGATAATGGTATAATTGTTAGATCGTTTTACCCTAATGCACTTAGCGTTGAAGTTATTGATAGCAAAACTAATAAATCGGTTGCGTCACTTGATTTAGTTGATCCAGCAGGGCTTTTTGAAGGTAAATTAGGTCGACGACGAAATGCGTTCAATTATCGCTTACGTGTTTCTTATAAAGATGATACATTGCTTCTAGAAGACCCATACAGCTATCCATCATTGATAAATAATGAGGATCTTTATCTTTTCTGTGAAGGTACCCATGAAAAAACTTATCAATGGATGGGGGCTCACGAGCTAGAAGTTGATAATGTTAAAGGGACTCATTTTGTTTTATGGGCTCCAGATGCTTCTCGTGTCTCTGTGGTTGGCGATTTTAATTTTTGGGATGGTCGACGTCATGCAATGCGCAAACATCCTGCGGCAGGTGTATGGGAAATTTTCCTACCTAATATTACCGCAAGTACTCGTTATAAATATGAAATCGCCGATACAAACGGCCAAATACAACCTTTAAAAGCAGATCCGTATGCTTTTTCCATGCAACTGGCACCAGAAACTTCATCTAGAGTTGTTCATGACAGTTTATACCCGTGGCAAGATGAGCAGTGGATGAAAGAGCGTGCTACTTCATCTAATCATTATCATGGTCCAGTTTCCATATACGAAGTACATTTAGGTTCTTGGAAAAGAAACGTAGAAAATTTCTTTGAAGGTAATGCTGATACTACTCACTCACCAAGTTATTTAACTTATCGTGAATTAGCCGATCAATTAGTCCCATATGTAGTAGAGATGGGCTTCACGCACCTACAACTTATGCCGGTAAGTGAATATCCTTTTGACGGTTCATGGGGTTATCAACCTATAGGATTATTTGCACCTACCGCACGTTTTGGTAGTAGCGATGACTTTAAATATTTTGTTGATTGTTGTCACAACGCTGGCATTGGTTTACTACTTGATTGGGTTCCCGGACATTTTCCTACCGATGAGCATGGTACAGGCAAGTTTGATGGCACATGTTTATATGAACACGAAGACTTACGCAAAGGTTTTCACCCAGATTGGAAAACTCTAATTTATAACTATGGTCGTTCAGAAGTACAAAGCTATTTAATAAGTAATGCCATTTATTGGCTAGATCAATTTCATATTGATGGCTTACGCGTTGATGCTGTTGCCTCAATGTTGTATTTAGATTACAGCCGAGAAGCAGGTGAATGGTTACCTAATATTCATGGTGGTCGAGAAAATTTAGAAGCCATAGAATTATTACAGCAAGTTAATAGCCGTGCTTATTTAAAGCATCCCGGTGTGATGATGGTTGCTGAAGAATCGACCGCTTGGCCGGGTGTATCTAAGCCGGTAGACAGTGGTGGTTTAGGTTTTGGCTTCAAGTGGAACATGGGCTGGATGAATGATACGTTAAAATATATGGAACGTGATCCTATTCATCGTCAACACCATCACAATGAAATGACATTTGGCTTAGTGTACAGTTTTAGCGAAAACTTTGTTTTGCCATTAAGTCATGATGAAGTGGTACATGGCAAAGGTTCATTACTGAATAAAATGCCGGGTGATGATTGGCAAAAATTCGCAAATTTGCGCGCGTATTACGGTTTTATGTGGACGCACCCAGGGAAAAAATTATTGTTTATGGGCTGTGAATTTGCTCAACGTGCCGAATGGAATCATGATCAAAGTTTAGATTGGCATTTGCTTGAGCAAGACAATCATAAAGGTGTTCAAGCGTTAATTAAAGATCTTAACTACGCATACAAAAATATCCCAGCCTTATATGAACTTGACTGCGATAGCAGTGGGTTTGAATGGTTAGACTCGCAAAATAGTGAACAATCGATATTGGTTTACTTACGACAAGGAAAAGAAGGAACTGCACCAGCCTTGGTTGTAGTAAACCTAACACCTGCAAGCTACGAAAACTATTGCGTTGGTGTACCTTTATCAGGTTATTACCGAGAATGTTTAAATACTGACAGCAGTAAATACGGTGGTAGTAATGTCGGTAATGGTGGCGGTGTAAACTCGAAAAACGAGGCATATGCGGGCCAAGCTAATCAAGTGACACTCTCAATTCCTCCTCTGGCGACTATGATTTTTGAATGGCAAGCAAACGAATAAATTAATGTGAATATTTGATTTTAAAAAATAATAATTTAAGGATAAGTGATGACAACTGAGCAAGTGAAGCAACCTAAGCAAGTTAAGACGCAAGCATTTTCAGACCAAAAGCCAGGAACATCAGGCTTAAGAAAAAAAGTCACTCAATTTCAACAAACGGGTTATTTGGAAAATTTTGTTCAGGCTGTATTTAACACCATAGCGCCATGTACGGGTAAAAAGTTAGTGTTAGGTGGTGATGGTCGTTTTTATAATCGCGAAGCGATACAGGTTATAATTCGTATGGCAGTCGCTAACGGTTTTGCACATATATTAGTGGGCAAGGGCGGGATTTTATCAACTCCGGCTGCATCTTGTATTATCAGAAAAAATCAAGCTTGTGGGGGAGTTATTTTATCTGCTAGCCATAACCCCGGTGGACCAGACGAAGACTTTGGCATTAAATTCAATGGCGAGAATGGAGGACCAGCTCCTGAAAAATTGACTGATGCTATATTTGAGCAAACCTTATCTCTGGAGCATTATCAGACGATTGAAGCAGATGACGTTGATCTCGATCAACTAGCCACAGTACAAATAGCGCAATGCCAAATAGACATTATTGACCCTGTTAGTGATTATGCTGATTTGATGGAGTCTATGTTTGACTTTGATTCAATGAAGGCCTTATTCACTCAAGATAATTTTAGAATGTGTTTTGACGCCATGCATGCTGTTAATGGTCCTTACGCAAAAGAAATACTCGAGAACCGATTAGGTGCTCCAGATGGCACTGTGATAAATGGCGTTCCATTAACAGACTTTGGTGGTGGGCATCCTGATCCTAATTTGGTTCATGCTCATGAACTCGTTGATTTACTACACGGTGATGATCCTCTTGATTTTGGGGCAGCTTCAGACGGAGATGGCGATCGAAATATGGTTTTAGGTAAAGCTTTCTACATCAATCCTTGTGATAGTTTAGCTATACTGACCGCCAACGCTAATTGTGTGCCTGCATATGCAGAAGGTATTTCTGGCGTTGCCCGTTCTATGCCAACAAGTAGAGCCGTAGACCGAGTAGCGACAGCAATGAACATACCCTGTTATGAAACACCTACCGGGTGGAAATTTTTTGGTAATTTATTAGACGCGGGAAAAATCACCTTATGTGGTGAAGAAAGCTTCGGTACCGGCTCTGATCATGTTAGGGAAAAAGATGGTTTATGGGCGGTATTGTTTTGGCTCAACTTAATTGCCGTAAAAAAACAGCCCGTCAGTGAAATTGTTAGAAATCATTGGGCTCAGTATGGTCGTGATTATTTTACCCGTCATGATTACGAAGCGGTTGATAGTGGAAACGCACAAGAGATGATCGCTCAGTTAAAAGAAAAAATACCTTCGTTACCCGGCCAAGTATTTGCTGGTATTAACATAGAATCGGCTGATGATTTTCAGTATATTGATCCCGTTGATAATAGTAAAACTACCGCACAAGGTGTTCGACTTTATTTAAGTAATGGGGGACGCATCGTCTTTAGACTTTCAGGTACGGGTACTCAAGGAGCAACCTTACGGGTGTATCTAGATTGTTATCAAAATGATCCTGATTTGTTAGAGCAAGATACACAACAGGCCTTAAGTGAATTAATTCAAGTGGCTGAAGAAGTGGTGGGTATTAAACAGTTTACTGGAAGAGAAAAACCTGACGTGATCACATAACGATAATTATGTAACATAACTGCATGTTATATTGAGACAATCATCAATAAAAATTTGAAAAAATAGCGAAAGGTATAAAAATGAAAATATTAATGGCTGCTGCTGAAAATGATGCTTTACCACGCGGAAAAGTTGGCGGTATTGGTGATGTGGTGCGAGATATACCGCTTGCTTTAGCCAATATTGGTCAACAGGTAGATGTGGTGATGCCAGGGTATGGCAGTTTTTCTAAACTACCGGGTGCTGAGCATATTACGTCATTGCAAGTGATGTTTGGTGGTCAAAATCAAACGATTGATGTTTTCAAAGTATCATTAGACAATTTATCGAACTCTCCATCAGAAAAGTCATCAAATAAAGTCACGCAATGGGTGATAGAACATCCATTGTTTGCCATAGGTGGTCAAGGACAAATTTACTGTGATGATCCTGACAATAGACCCTTTGCCTCCGACGCCACTAAGTTTTCCTTATTTAGTGCCGCCGTTGCTAAAGCGATTATTAGTGATGTGTTTGGCAAGATTGATGTCTTACATTTGCATGATTGGCATACCGCTATGGTGTCAGTACTGCGAGCATATGATCCAGAATATCAAGCATTACAATCGATAAAAACCGTTTATACCATTCATAATTTAGCGTTACAAGGTATCAGACCTTTAGATGGTGATGAATCGTCGTTAAAGGCTTGGTTCCCTTATTTGTCTTTTGAACATAGCCAAATTAGTGATCCTCGTTATCATCATTGCTTCAATCCTATGCGAGCAGGTATTAATTTATCTGATAAAGTGCATGCAGTTTCACCTACCTACGCAAAAGAAATATTATCTCCTAGCAACCCTAAGCATGGTTACTTTGGCGGTGAAGGCTTAGAAAATGATCTACGCCTTGCTGCTGATTCAGGGCGGTTACACGGCATATTAAATGGTTGCGAATACCCCGAGAATGTTGATGGTGATGTGAATGTGCGCCTCAACTTGAATGACTTAATGAAACTTTCTGAAAATGAACTCATTAAATGGATTGCAGATAAGCCATTGGTTGATAATGCGCATTTAATTGCCATGACACGAATAAAGCAACTTGCCGATAAGAAACAACCTTTGATATTGACCTCAGTTGGGCGGATTACGGATCAAAAAGTTCGACTTTTCCAACAAGTGATGCAAAACGGTAAAACCGCTTTAGAGCACTTATTAACGATATTGGGCGATGATGGCGTTTTTATTTTACTAGGCAGTGGTGACAAAAAATTAGAAAACTATTTAACAGAGATAGCGTCTACACAAACTAATTTTATTTTTCTAAAAGGTTACTCCGAAACCTTATCAGAAAAGATGTATAGCTCAGGTGATTTATTTTTAATGCCGAGTTCATTTGAACCTTGTGGGATCAGTCAAATGTTATCAATGCGAGCTGGGCAACCATGCTTAGCACACAGTGTTGGTGGCTTAAGTGACACAATCATTCATGATCAAAATGGTTTTACATTTAGTGGTAACACTCATCTGCAACAGGCTGAGAATTTACTCACTTGTTTTCAATCGGTCATCACTATGAAAAAACAAACCCCCAAAGAGTGGGATGAAATTTCAAGTAAAGCCCTTGCCTCAAGATTCTTATGGCGCGATGTGGCACAAGACTACGTTAAATATTTATACATGAGTTGAGTCTTAAGTTAAACATTAGCTTAAGCATTAGCCAAGATATTAAAGTCAGCCTTCTGTTCATACAACTGACATAAATTTCATACTTCTATGGCGGTCAGGGGGCGAAAGCGAGATGGAAGTATTAAATGTTTAGAACACAAAGATCATGTGAATAGAATGCTTGCTTTCGGTAATTCCAATCGAGGTTAAATATTGATTGAATAATTCACATTGAAAAGCTGGCATTATTTTATTATTTTCGAAGTGCTAATTTATCGGAAGAGTTATCGCTTTAATTTAAAGTTAAATGGCTGCAATGATGGATTAGCGGAGTAATTAAATTAACGTAATAGAGTACGTCAACGGCTGTTGTTGGCATTAAGTTGATATCAACAAAGAGCGAATTATGGAAAGCCAATTTGTGTTTATTCAAAGTCTTTTGGATTGATAACTTCAACACGAGTCAATAACCCGTGCGCTTTTATTTGTTCATCGTTTAACGTTTGATCGTCATACTTTTCAAGCTTAATCGAACGTTTATCTTGCATGACTGTGCATAGTAAAATATCCCCAATGTTTAATTTAGTATCGTCGCCTAATTCGTCAGGTAGCGGTATAGCTCCGTTTTTTCCTACTGTTACAATCATGAATGAATCAACTTATAGTTTAGTGTTACTTAAATTATACCCTGGCTTATT
>JAQWHO010000293.1 GCA_029249355.1 Thalassotalea sp. | reverse complement strand
ATTAATTACCATGATCACGCCTGTATTGGCGTTGAGTTTAGGTGCATTGTTAAATAATGAGCATATTTCGGTTAATTTGATGATAGGCGCAGTACTGGTTGTGACAGGTTTAACGTGTTTTCAATGGAGTACTAAAGTGAGTGCAACGATGAATAAGCGTTTAAGGCTTTCATCAAGGAAAACGCGTTGATAGTTTGTCGCTCGTATAATTATTTATTATTTTTTAAATAGTCTCTGTGAAAATAGGTTCAATGAAAACAACGATTAGTTTTAAAAAGGCAAGCCTGCAAGATAAACCATTTTTGCTTGAATTAAGAAAAGCATCAATGACTGAACATTTGGCGCAAGCAGGTATCGTACTCAGCGATGAACAGCATTTTGAACGAATTGATGAGTTTTTCGCAGACTCTCATATCATCTATAAAGACGAAGAAAAAATAGGTTTAGTAAAGTTTGCGCTCTTAGAGGAACACTTGCACATCAGACAGTTTCAAATTATGCCAGCCTTTCATAATTGTGGAATTGGTTCTCGGGTTTTAGCATTATTAAAGAAAAAAGCACAGGAAAGAAATATAGCGATTACCCTTAATGTTTTATTGGAGAATCCTGCATTAAAGCTATATCAACGGCATGGTTTTATTATTGAAAAAGAAACGCAGTTGGAATATCAAATGCGTTGGCAGAATAGCGCAGAGCACGAATAAAAAAAGCACTCAATTGAGTGCTTTTATATATTGTATAATCAAAGTTGAATATGTTTAGTTATTTGCTTTGCGATAAGTTTCACACGCTTCTTCATCTTCACATTCACCGTATAAATATAAACTATGGTTGGTCAATTTTATTTTATGGTGTTTGGCAATATCTTCTTGTCTTTGTTCAATCACATCGTCTTCAAATTCAACGACCTTGCCACATTTTAAACACACTAAATGGTCGTGATGTTTTTTGTGACTTAATTCAAAAACAGATTTCCCACCTTCAAAGTGATGGCGAGAAACAATGCCCGCATCATCAAATTGGTTCAATACACGATATACCGTCGCTAACCCAATTTCTTCATTATGGTCGAGCAAAATTTTGTAAACATCTTCAGCACTAATGTGTTGGTTTTGAGGATTTTGCAATATGGCTAAAATTTTTATTCTTGGCAGAGTAATTTTTAATCCTGCTCTTTTTAGCTCTTCATTTTGATCTGGCATGCAGTTAATTCTCAAGTATATAAATATGGATAAAATTATAGGGGGTATTGAAGTGGGTTAAAAGACTTAATTGTGAATATTGATAAATTTTTACTTATTATGAAATTATCTATAAATAATAAAGTAGAGTATAAAAATATCCTTAAAATTCATAGGGATTATTCATTTAGGCAATAAAAAACCCACGATAATGTGGGCTTAATAAGTGATTCAAATACGTTTTACTGCAAAAACTAGTCAGCTAATTCAGCTAAACACATTTCTTCATTAATTTGATTCACCCATTTATCAACGCGTTGCTCGGTAAGTTCAGGTTGTCTATCTTCATCAACACATAAGCCAATGAAAGTATTTTCATCAATTAATGCTTTTGATGCTTCAAATTCATAGCCTTCATTTGGCCAGCTTCCAACCATAATTGCGCCTTTAGATTCACAAATATCACGTAATGGTTCCATTGCATCACAAAAATACTCAGCATAATCTTCTTGATCGCCTAAACCGAATATTGCGACTAATTTGTCGGTGAAATCAATTTCTTCTAGCTCAGGTAAAAAATCATCCCAGTCACACTGGTTTTCACCATAATACCAGGTTGGAATGCCTAAAATAATCAAATCAAATTCAGCGATCTCTTCTTTGGTACTTTTAGCGATATCTTTTACATCAACTAGTTTCTTGCCCAATTTTTTTTGGATCATTTTACTTACTGCTTCGGTGTTGCCAGTATCACTACCGAAAAATAAACCTACAATTGCCATTGAGTTATAACCTTTTTAAAACTTTAATTTTCATCTAATGCTAGTGCTTTCACTAACAGTGACTCAATTAACTCACTACGATTAATATTCGTATCTTTTGCTAATTGATCTAATTGGTTAATCAAGTTCTCGTGCATTTTAAACTCAACGCGTTTTAACCCATTGGTTTTATCACGCTTAACTTGATTTCTTTTATTAATTTTAACCTGAACACTACGTGAGTGCGGGTTTGTTTTAGGACGCCCAGGTCTTTTATCGTCACTAAATAAATCGATTGTTGTTAAATCTGTTACTTCTTTTGCCATTATTAACCTACGCCTTGGCTTTCCCAGACAAACTGAATAATGCCTTTAGCAATAAATCCAGCACAACCAAGTAATAAAACAAAATAAACCGTAAATCGGCCCATTTTAGGTACATCATTTTTTTTCATAACATCGTGAATTGATAAGCCTATGAAAATAAAGATAAAAGCAAAAAATAAGTTTAGCCCAATCGTTTCAATTAGCACAAAGTGTTCTGCAAGCATAATTCACCCTAAAAAATTCACGCAGGACTATAGCATAATGAGCTTATGAAACACATTATTTTTACCACTGTTTATGTTGCAAATGCAATATAAATAGTTAATTTAGATCACGAAAATTAAAAAAAGTTTAAAAATAACAAAAATAGCAGATTTTAAAAGTTAGCTACTGAGTAAGAAATGTTTTTACGGTGTTATTAAAAACGACAGTTTTTTCTGCGTGCAGCCAATGACCAGCACCTTGAATAATCTTTGCTTTGCTGTGAGGGAATAATTGACTGATGATCGAACGATGCTCGGCAGTAATGTAATCAGAATTGCCACCTTTGATAAATAAAGTAGGCTTGAGAAAGGTATTATCTTGCTGGTAGCCTTTGATTATTTGCGGATAGCAATGAGCAATAAACTCGAGATTACATTTAAACACTAACTTATCGTCCACTTTATGGAGGTTTCTTAATAAAAATTGCCTAACACCAACGTCTTCAACATAGTGAGAGAGTTGCTCATCTGCCTGTTTTCTATTGGCCACCTTTGATAAATCAATAGATTGAAGACCTGCAATAATTTGATTATGGTGCTGCGGATATTGAACCGGAGAAATATCAGCGACAATCAGTTTATTGATTCTTTCAGGGAAATCTAAAGCGACTTGCATTGCAATTTTTCCTCCCATCGAATGGCCTAATATGTAGGTTGAGTCAATATTAAGATGATCTAAAGTGTCTATAACATCTTGAGCTAAATCCGTGTACTCCATATTATTTTCATGGAAGGAAAAACCATGATTTCTCACATCAACATTAGTGACACAATAAAACTGGCTAAGCACTTTAGCCACCATATTGAGGTTTTCTAAACTACCAAATAGCCCATGAATAAGTACAAGATTTTCACCTGTTCCTGATTGTTGATAATTAAGCATCGCCATTGATATTTTTTACCGTTCTTATGTTTAAAGTTAAGTTTAAGCGTTTGAGTTGATGAAAATAATTCGGAATATTTTATTTTGCCCCTAGAGACTTAGCAGCAAGCTCAGTATAATCATCTTGTATTAATTATTCTATTAACATCCCTTAGGTTTTCAATGAAACATATAGAAATAGATGAAGAACTTTACCAGCATTTAGCTTCCAACACACAATATATTGGGGAAAGCGCTTCTTCCATCATTCGTCGTTTATTATCTTTACCTGCTGATTTATCAGAACAAAAAACAGAAAAACCTAAAAAGGTTGAATCGGTACTCGTTCAAACATCATCAGCAGCAAATGTATCTGAGAAATCAACGATAATTCAAAATAATCCAGCACAAAATATACCGCGTACCGCTGAAAGTGTTTTTAACTATATCAATAAAGAAGAGCTTGCTACTCAACGTGGTGTTGTTGGCCGGTTTTTATTAATTTTATCTGCTTTACATCGTGTGCATGGTGAGCAATTTTCAGCCGTTATTGAAATACGCGGTCGAGACAGATTATATTTTGCCCGTAGTGAAAGTGAATTGGCCGAAAGTGGCAGTAGCACTAAGCCTCGACAAATACCTGAAAGTTCATTTTGGGTAATGACTAACTCGAACACTACGCGTAAAAAAATGATGATCACCGAAGCTGCAAAAGCATTGGGTTATCAATCTGTTGAAATTGAAAAAATACGAGATTTACTTTAAGCAATATCTATTTTAAGCAATATTTACGTTAAGCATTAATTCACATTAACAATAATTAAGGAAAAATTATGTCAATTCATCCGCGCGCTGGGCAAGTTTCATTACCAGAAGACAGAGAGAATATCGCCCAATTAGTGACTTATTATTATGTTAAGCAGCCGGATGTTTCTATTGAAGCTCAGCGTGTTAGTTTTGGAACGTCAGGGCATCGTGGTAATGCGAAAAAAATTAGTTTTAATGAATATCATATTATTGCTATTTGCCAAGCTGTTGCTGAATATCGAACGGAACAAGGCTATAAAGGTCCTTTATTTTTAGGTAAAGACACTCATGCGTTGTCTGAACCTGCATTTGCAACGGCGATATCGGTTTTAATTGCGAACAATGTTCCTGTTGTGATTCAGTCAGATGAGGGGTTTACGCCAACGCCAGTTATTTCTCGTTTAATTATTGATCATAACAAAAATAATGATTTCCAAGCGGATGGCTTGATTATTACTCCTTCACATAATCCCCCTTCTGATGGCGGCATTAAATATAACCCTCCACATGGTGGTCCTGCAGAAGGTGAAATTACTAAGCTGATTGAAAAACGAGCCAATGATATTATTGCGCGCGGCATGTTAGATGCAAAACAAGCCAGTAATCAACAAGTGTTAAACTCAGCATTATTAACTAAGCAAGACTTTATTGAATTTTATGTTGATGAGCTAAGCCAAGTGATTGATATGGAAGCTATATCGAAAGCTGGTGTGCATATTGGCGCTGATCCGTTAGGTGGCTCTGGCATCGATTATTGGTCAGTTATCGCTAAAAAATATCAATTAAATTTAGACGTTGTTAATCCGGTTGTTGATGCAAGCTTTTCGTTTATGCCTTTAGACAAAGATGGCAAAATTAGAATGGACTGCTCGTCGCCATATGCCATGTCGGGTTTAATTGCTTTAAAAGATAAATATGATGTTGCTGTTGGTAATGATCCTGATTTTGATCGCCATGGTATCGTGACCAAATCAGGCGGCTTAATGAATCCAAATCATTATCTTGCTGTTTCTATTCACTATTTAATGACACATCGACAATGGCCGCAAACGTGCAAAATTGGTAAAACCTTAGTTTCAAGCTCATTAATAGATCGTGTTGCTAAACTTATCGACCGACCTTTATCAGAAGTTCCCGTAGGCTTTAAATGGTTTGTTGATGGTTTACATAGTTCGGAATATGCTTTTGGCGGCGAAGAGAGTGCCGGCGCATCATTTATTGCTAAGGATGGTAGTTGTTGGACAACGGATA
>JAQWHO010000292.1 GCA_029249355.1 Thalassotalea sp. | reverse complement strand
ATTATTGTGTCTGGTGTCAGTGATTTATGGCAAGCGCAATCAAGTGATGATTGGTTAGTTATAACAACGTCGAATATTGATGGCCAAGCGTTAATTTCTGTGACTATTGATGAAACTAACATTACCGGTTGGGGATTATTTAGTGCAACAATTACCATTTCAGATCCTGAGAGTAATAGTACAACTATAGTTACCGTAGAAATAGCTGTTGATGAAGTGAGATTATATTCAAGTTACCCTGCTCTGTCTTTCAGCACGCATGCAGATAAGTCAACGCTTACTCACACGGTTGATATTCTGACCAACAAAGCGACTAATGTTACTTGGCAGGCTCAAGCTGATGTTGATTGGCTAATTTTGACGCCTGACACGGTTAGTAACACCTTAACTGTTACCGTCGATCCTTTAGCTTTAAGTACTAATGGTTTGCATACAGCAATCGTTACTTTATCTTCACAAACAGCTGGAGACAGTGTCGATGGTCAAATCAATATCAGTGTTACTAAAGGTGATTTTGATACCACAGACTTTGAAGAGCTGGTAATAGAAAACGTCAGCCCTAATAGTGATGGTGTGGTATTAGATACATTAAGACCTTATTTATATGTAGCTCAAGCCGATAAAATTGATATATACAATATTATTGATGGTTCAAAACTAAGCAGTATTCAATCACCACTAGAAAATGTTGATTTAACAAACTTGGTTATTCATCCTGATGGTTCTATATTACTCGCTTCAAATATTGAAACTTATCTGGATGAAAACGAACAAGAACAAACCAGAACCAATTATTATCAAGTGACATTAGCCGACTTTGCAATTAACCAGTTAGCGGCAGATGATATTGATATTCAATACTCACCGGCAAAAATAATCATGGTTTCAGGCAAACCGGTTGTTGTCACTGAGGCATTAGAATTTGCAGATTTAACGTTAACCACTCAATTTTGGGACAGTGAAAATGCTTACCTAACGTCTACTTTTGCTGATATTCCTAGCAGCAATACATTCATTAGCTACAATGGTTCTGAGCTTAACCTCCAGCATTTCAGTTTAGAATATAATGCCTTTACAGATAGCATGGTAAAAATCAACAACACACTTGATTACATTAACCCTGCGCATGCCAATGGCATTTCTAGTATCGCAACAAGCACTGATGGCAGTGATATTTATACGGTTAATTCCACGTCTGAATGGTCTACTAATGATGAAGGGACTTTTGCTGAACAAGGTTTATTAGATGGTAATACCTTAACGACCCCTGTAGAAGTTATTACTGATAGTAAAAATAACAGTTACTTTTACCGCTTTGACTTTACCATTGGCTTTTTTACCTTAAGTAAATACGATGAAAATCAAAGCAATGTATGGGCAACTGGCTATACCGCTGGCTCTGGTGATATTTACTTATCAGCTGATTATCAAAGAGTTATCCACTACAATGATACGGATAGCAAATTAGTCATTGATTTTATGCCTGACTAATTCTTGGTAGGCTAAGTGATACGCATAAAAAAACCCGCAAATATTGCGGGCTTTTTATATCGCTTAAATTTTATTTACTAACTTTCAATCACTTTTATTCAAATAATAAAGCGTATTACTTTAATCCTTTAATAAGCGTTTTCAGCCATTTTTCTTCAGTGATGAAGCTCCATGATTTATTTTTATATTGCTCACCAATACCCATTTTTAAAATATCGGCCTCACTCTTTCCTTCAGCTAGAGCTTTCTCGACCAACTTGATACTGTAATCAATCATCTCGGCAAACGCTTTTAGCTCTACTTTATTCGTTAGCTTTCCGTGGCCAGGGATCACCACCACATCATCAGGCATATTGGTAATCATATAATTTACGTTAGCTAAATAACCTTTTACATTTCCTCCACTGCCCAGATCAATGTAAGGAAAGCCAATTTCAAAAAACAAATCACCAGTATGTAAAACATTCGCTTCTTTAAAGTAAACGATGGTATCACCATCAGTATGACCGCTAGGTAAATGTGTTAGCTGAATATTTTCATTCGCGAGATATATATTTAAACCGTCTTTGTATGTGACTACCGGTAAAGTATTAACATCATGCTCATCTTTCTCACTTAAACGATGGCGAACATTTTCATGAGCGAGAATAGGCGCTTTATGGGAGAAATAACTATTACTACCGGTATGGTCTCCGTGATAATGCGTATTTACTACATATCTCAATTCATTGTTTTTAATGGCATTCATCGCGGATTCAATTTTTTCAGCAAGTGGCTGAAATTGATCATCAACTAGAAGCAAACCTTTTTCGGTTGCAAGAACGCCAATATTTCCTCCAGCCCCCGTTAACATATATACATCTCCTGAAGCTTTTTGCGCTTTTATTTCTACATCAGAAAACTTTTGAGAAAATGCTCCCATACAACTAAGAGTTAATGACAACCCTAAAATTACTTTTTTCATGCAAAATACCTTTTTATTATCTTGTAGTTTTGATTTGCTTTGTTTTGCTTTGTATTAATTTAACGAGCTATTCTAAAATTAGCTGATAGGTAGTGTTAACTGATGACAACTTTTCTCAACCGTTTTTTTACTGTTAAAACCTAATGTTAAACCCACTAATCTTATTGGACGGTTATTTGCTCGCAATAGTGCTTTCTGAAATAAATCGGTAAACACTATTTCATTTATTTCATCACTTTGTTGCTCTACGGTTGTTTGATTAAAGTCTGAAAACTTTAATTTAACGCCTTGTTTAACAATAAACTTATCTTCGCATTTACTCAAACGATACTTTAATTTATTGAGTAACTCCTTCATAACTCCAATCACTTGCTCTAACGTCATAATATCTTTCGCCAAAGTTATTTCAACCGCTAATGACTTTCTTTCTCTAGAAGTCTCTATCTGGCGTTCATCGCGACCAAAACTGCGATGATATAAACTAACCGCCTGTTTTCCTACAACGCATTGTAAATTAACAATAGAGCTATTTCTGACATCACGACATGACGTAAAACCATGCTCAGCTAAACGCATTGCTGTTTTAGGACCTACTCCCGGGATTTTCTTTAAAGATAAATCCGAAACAAACTCATCTACTTTTTCAGGGGGCACGACACATTGACCGTTAGGTTTATTCTCATCACTGGCAATTTTGGCTAAAAATTTATTAGGCGCAATTCCAGCAGAAGCGGTTAGATGTAATTCATTGAAAATATCTGCTCGAATTTGTTGAGCAATTAATGTTGCGCTGCCACTAAGAATTGTTGCATCGGTAACATCAAGATAGGCCTCATCTAACGAAAGTGGTTCAATCAGATCTGTATAGCGATGAAAGATACTACGGATT
>JAQWHO010000291.1 GCA_029249355.1 Thalassotalea sp. | reverse complement strand
AGAAAAATGAATAAAAAACAGCAACATGCTGTGAAAAAAAATATCCGTTGGGTGAGGCTTATCTTCATTTATCCTGTTCCATGTATCGTTTGGTATTTACTTTTTTTCATTGAGGAATATTGACCGCATTCGGATTGACTTGCAGCATAGCTCTGCTATCTACAAAACGGTTTATGTTGGGCAATTCATCGAGGGTGGTAAAATGTATTTCCGCGAGCCAACTTGCTTGGGATTTTAAGTTAAGTAACAAAGACTGGTTTAACTCCAACTTAAAAATATAGTCAGGCCACACCCAATTGATAAATTCAGAAGTTATACCAAGTTCGTTTATTACAATGTTTTTCGCTTCTTTCGGGTTTGAAGCAATATAATCAATAGCAGTATTTAACCCTTGAAGAACACACTTAGCCTTTTCTAGTCGCTGTATATAGGGCGTTAAAGAAATTAAATTAAAACTTAAGGTGTTTAAATTTTTAGTATCATGTATAGCCAGTTTTTCATTAAATAATTGCTTACTTTGAAAAGCAAAAGGCTCCCAAGGTGTTATTGCATCAACTTCATTACCCGTTAAACCATCAATTAATAGTTCTGGTTCATAATTAATGAGTTCAACGTCTTCAACATTTAAACCCTCAATAGCAAGCAAGGTACTCAAAAAGTACTCACTTGCAGTCGATTTAGTTACACCAATTTTTTTGCCTTTCAAAGATAAAACTGAGTTTATGTTATCAGCCTGTCGGGTGATGAGTTTCACATCGTTGTCTGATTGAACAAACACTGCATGAGTGACAAAGGGTTGATTGCTTAAACTTTGAAAGGCAATTACTGAGTCTGAGCTCGTGCCAAAATCAACATCACCAGCAATAACTTTGGCAAACGCTTTTTGACCACCGACAACATTGTCAAATTTCACATCCACGCATGTGTTCTTAAAAGCATTAATCGCTTTTGCGACATAAAAGGGGCTTGATAACGGTGTTTTAGATACAGCTATTGTGACGGAGTGTTTTTCTTCCTGCCAAAAATGTTGAAGATTAATGGATAAAAAAATCACACTCGCTATCAAAAGGAGTGTTAAAGCAATAAATAGTGATAATTTTCTATTCAAATTAAGTATCTTAAAAATGGAGGCTAATTTGATTATAGAAAAGATTAAATTTTTTGTGCGTATAGTTTGAAATAATTTACTAAGTTATTCATTAAATTATTTATTCAATTTATATATTCAATTTATATATTCAATTCAGCACTATTTCTTTTTATGATTATTTTCTGTCGCATTTGATGCTTTTAGAGCCAAACCATGCGGTTAAAAAAGCCAAAATAAAGGGCAATATTCGCTCTATAACGTCACCGGGTGGAGCTGGAAATAGGCTAAAAATAACGGTAGAAAAAAAGCCGATAAATATAGCTGAGAAGGTTGCTTTACCCGAAATATGTCGATGCATTAATATAATGATCACAACCGGGCCAAAAGCAGCCCCCAATGCATTCCATGCAAAAAGAACACGTGTAAAAATATCTTCAGGGGCATAAATGGCTAAACACATCGCTACTATGCACATACCTACAACGGTTAAGCGTGATAACACTAAGTTTTGGCGTGATTTTTTTGAACTAATATCGTAAGAAATTGCACTTGCAGCAACCAGTAATTGGCTATCTGCGGTAGACATAATTGCTGATAATGTCGCTGCGACAACAATGCCTGCAAGTACTGGTGGAAATACTTGTTGCGATAAGCTAACTAAGGCTTGTTCGCCAGTTACTTCAGTAGCAAGCAATACCTTTGCGCTCCAACCCACTAATAACATGCTGGTAAAAATAATCACTGACCAACCTATGCCAATGTATTTTCCTTGTTTAACGGCTTTTTCATCTTTGAGCGCCATTAGTCGATTAACAACATGCGGCTGACCGGGATTACCTAGTCCTATACCGAAAGTACCTAACACAAAAAATACCGCATATATGCCTTGATACTCGCCAAACCACGATAGCTGAGTGTCGTTATAAACTAATTGCATTTGTTGCCATAGCTCAGTAGGGCCGCCAATTGCGTAAATAGCTGCTATAGGTAGCATTATTGCCGTTGCTACCATTAACATGCCTTGTAAGGTGTCGGTGATACTCACCGCCCAAAATCCTCCCAATAAGGTGTAAATTAAAATGATAAGTGTGCCTAAAATAATACTGTTATTAGCGCTCATAGCAAAAGTATCGCTGAACATATTTCCCGCAGCTTGAAACTGTGCGGCAATGTAAAACGCAAAAGAAAAAACAATACATAATGAACAAAGCCATAAAATAGCTTTACTGTGAGATTGTCCTTGTGCAATAAAATCACTCAAAGTAACTGACTTATTTTGCTTTGCTTTTTGCTGAATACGGGGGGCAAGCCATAGCCAATTGAAGCTATAGCCCAATATTACCGATGGAACAATCCAAATGGCAGATAAACCAAGTAAGTAAGCAGCGCCACTCATACCTAAAAGCGACCATGCGGATGATGCACTTGCCGCAGCACTGATTGCAGCAACCCAAGGGCCAAGTTCTCTGCCACCAATAAAGTATTCATCAGTATTGGTGGTGCGTTTATTGCTCCAAATACCAATCGAAATCAGTATAACTTTATAGATAATAAGTGTTATGAGAACGGTAGTTTGATAATCCATAAAGGCGGCGTCTTAATTTGTTTTTTATTATGAGTTTGTTTTATCACTATCATTCACCGATTTAAAGACTTTAAGTTGAGGTTGCTTGTTCCGATAAACCTCAAAACGTAAAAGTAAATGCTCAGGTAAACTTTTAGTCATTTGAGAGTTAGTCAGTTTTACCATGTTACTTTTCGTATAAAAAGCGCTCAATGATTCATTTGCAAAGCAAATTAAAGGTTGATGCTTTTGTAGAGCTAATTGAAGTAGTTTAGTCGCGATACCTTGTTGCTGATATTGTTTATCAACCACTAAAGCATGCAAAAAATAATGATGATGTTGCAGGGCAATTTTAGACACGATCATCGCAGCAATAATTGTTTGCTTATCTCGAAGGAAATAACAATGATCATAACCAATAAAACTTGCAGAATAATGTTGTGCTTTATAGAACCGTAAAATGGCTTTTTTATCTGATTTTTCAGCTTTAACAATATTCATAACTTTGGCTTTCGTGTTTTAAGTTAGTGGATAACAATATTATGCTTATATTGAATGAATTAAGATAACGTAAAACCAATTGCATTGTTTGTTCTATTAGTTTTTTACTGAAAAAAGCAGATAATTATTTATAAAGACGTTCTGATTTGCATGATTTTAACTAAATTCCACTTTCTGCAAAAATAAAGGGTTCATTTTGCTCACTTTATCGAATCGAAATGAATAACTCTCGCTAGCCTATTGAATTATTGAGATAAACCATTTAGCTTAGACTCATATTAAACTGTAGAGTCAAAATATGCACTTGTGATAAGTGCGCATTTTTCCTATTAATAAGCTGTTATGTTTTCAGCAAAGCTATGAGTTTCTAATCAGATGGATAATAAGCAAAAAGCAAAATCCTCAAAAGAAGAGAGGAAAGCTCAAAAGTTAGCTGACAATGCCAAAATTAAAAAATACAAAATTTCCCAAATTGCTATCAAACAGAATGTAACGCCCGAAGAGGCTGAGGTTATTTACAATACAAGAGCACAAAAGCAACAAGCAATTGGCAAACGTAAAAAGCGCAAAGGTGTAAACAAAAAGAATAAATTTTGGGGTGACACGCATTCTGTATATACATCGTTAGATGGTGTTACAGGAGCAAGAACTTGGAACAAGGTAAAATAAAAACATAACAAGCGCATTAAGCACGGGACTGCTAACAGTTTGCTCGGTTCCGCTGCGCTTCACATTTTAGCAAACTATTATCAGCCCCTTATGCGGGCGTTAAGTGCTTAGGAGTGTTATGAGTCCGGATTTTTCAAAATATAATATTAGTGAATTACAAGACGTAATTACTCATATTGACAGTGAAGCATATCCTGATAGAAAAAGAGAGGCTGAAAAAATTTTACGCTGTAAGTTAAATGCAG
>JAQWHO010000290.1 GCA_029249355.1 Thalassotalea sp. | reverse complement strand
GATTTGGCTATAAAAGCCATTAAGTATTCGTGACGCTTCAAAAATGGCGCCAGCTCCGGTTTTGTCGCTAAAAACACCACTCGAGTGCGCACGTTTAGCATCAACTTCTAATGTCCAGCTAGTATTACCTCGACGAGCAATGCTGGCTGCATTTTGCCAACCTGACTCAAAGCTAAGGGAATAATCACTTTTTTTCGCCATTGCCACCATAGGTAAACGACTCAATTTGATTGGCCGACCAATACTTTCTTCATCACTATTTAAAATGACTCGATAATTAGCCTGCCCTAATTGTTTCGTTTGATGGAGCGCCTTTAATGCATAAACAATAATGCTATTGCCATCTTTCATGTCTGTCACGCCTGGGCCTTTAATGATGTTGCCTTCACGCTCAAATTTTTGAAAGTCACTATTTTTTGAAAATACCGTATCTAAATGGCCAATTAACAGTATGTCTTTTACTTTAGCTTTATTACCATTAATTAACTTTGCCGTAAGGTGATCAGCACGGTTTACTTTATTAGGCAACTTTACCCAATCCGTTTTCATACCTATGGCATCAAATGCACGCTTATATGCTTTACCAACTTGCTTAACACCGGCTTTATTTTGTGTACCACTATTAATGTTAACGGTTTGTTCGAGAAACTTTAATTGTTGATCAAAGTTTTTATCTACTTGTTCAATGATCATTTGCTCGGCTGCTGACAAAGATTGTGACCAGCTACTGCTGGAAAATACTAAGCTCGAACAAGCAAGAGTTGTTGCAATGTATGCGGTTTTTAATACCGGCTTCAATATAGTCATTTGTGACTCCAATTTAGTAAATTTTATTATTATTTATTTAACGATCCCACCCCATAACGCTGGCGGTAAAGAGTCGATAATTCCATTTTGATAATTCAGGCCATATGCTGCATCTTCACAAAGCATAGTTGACCCGTCTAAATCGATATAGTCAGCGTGCATGGCAACGAATAATGCTGGCGCCATAGACAAAGAACTACCCACCATACAACCCACCATCACTTGTAATTTTGCCGCCTTTGCCGCTTTAACTATATTCAACGCTTCGGTTAAGCCACCACATTTATCGAGTTTAATATTAACCACATCGTAATATTGCTTTAGATAGTCAATATCCCCCGCATGATGACAGGACTCATCAGCACCAATAGGAATAGTTGATGATAAGTCAGATAGAAGATGATCCTCTCCTTGCGGGAAAGGCTGCTCAATCATACAAACAGGTAAGTCTTTAAGTTGTGCTAACGCTGAGGTTAAGGTATCAAAAGTCCAACTTTCATTCGCATCAATCAGCAATTTAGCATTGGGGGCATTTTCATGCACTGCACACATTCTTTGATAAATATCTTCCTGATTCAGCTTAACTTTAAGCATAGGAAAATCTTTAAGCTTTTTAGCTGCCTGTCCCATTTCTTCTGGAGTGCCAATACTAATGGTTTGCACCGTTGAAATTGCATGGGGTTCCTGACATTGCAATAAATCACTCACCCGAATACCTTGCAGTTTTGCCTCTAAGTCCCATAAAGCACAATCTAAAGCATTTCTTGCAGCACCCGGAGTTAACTGTTGCTGTAATTGCTGACGACTAATGCCGCTTTCAATCAAATCCCGTATCTCATGAAGTTGCGCTACAACCGAGGCAACAGATTCACCATAACGTTTAGTCGGAACACACTCGCCGATACCAAACACCCCCTCTTGGTGAAGTTTTACCGTAACCGTATCCGTCGCAGTACGAGACGAGCGAGCAATAACAAAAGGCGTATGTAATTGCCATTGCTGATGAGAGATTTCTAAAACTTTCTTTGACATCCAAAACTATCCTTTACTCAAAAGGTATTAACGCTCAAGTTGTGATACGAAACGCTCAACACCTGTTCGCATAGGGTCAAAACACGGTACTTGAAATTTTTCTTCTATTTCAGCGATATATGCACCAGCTTCTTCAGGCGTTAACAAACGCGTATTCAAAGAAATCCCCACTAATTTAACATTTGGATTTGTTAACCTTGCCGTTGTTAAATTCAGTGCCAGGCACTCTTCCAATGAAGGTACAGGGTAACCTTGTAAGTCTTTTATATTTTTGCGACCCGCTTCGTGACACAACACTAAATAATCGGGCTGAGAACCATGAAGTAATGACATGCTAACGCCGGCAAAAGACGGATTAAATAACGAGCCCTGCCCTTCAACAATTTGCCAGTGATCATTTTCTACCTCAGGGGTTACCTGTTCTACCGCTCCAGACATAAAATCTGCAACAACTGCATCAATACAAACGCCTGTTCCTTCAATAAACACTCCCGTTTGCCCTGTGGCAGCGAAGGTTACTTTAAAGTCCTGAGCCTTCATTTCATTGGTTATTGCCAGCGCGGTATACATTTTTCCCACAGAGCAATCAGTACCGACAGTTAAAATACGTTTACCTGAGCGTTTAATGCCGTTACCAATATGGTTAATACCCTTGGTATCACGTAAGTCAATTAAGCGACAATTGTGAGTTTTTGCCAATGCAACAAGCTCTTCGTTGTCACTAAGTTTAGCGTGCAAACCTGAGGCTACATCTAAACCACTTTTCAATGCTGACTTGATATCTTCATGCCAGAGCGATGAAATACGACCGCCACTGTTTGCTAAGCCAATCACCAGTGTTTTAACACCTTTTGCTATCGCTTCATTAAGTGACAAATTAGGCAAATCCAAGCTTGTTTGACAATTAGGCCGCTTCAATTCGCCCAAACAAAGTTCAGGTCGCCATTTTGCAATGCCTCGTGCCGTTTTAATGTCAAGTACTTTACTGCTATCACCTAAGTACAATAAATAAGGTGCATTTAATGATGGTATTTCAGTCATGATTTTTATCTCGTGTTGATGATGATGCCGCCATGTTACGCATATTTTTTTAAGCTGTCTTATGACTATAAACAAGCACCGTATAGATAAAAGCTATAAACTAATTTTCGTATTATTCACCTCATAACTTTGTATTTTCACTGCTTTAAAGCCTCGCGTGCAGATATCTCAATAGACAACGTATTTATTTAGGTTCTGATTTCAAATGAAGAAACAACTTCACAAGTCATATTACCTGGCAAGCTATTAGTACCAACCGCGGCACGAGCTGCAAGCCCTGCGTCACCAAAAACATCAAGTAGTAATTCTGAGGTGCCATTAATCACTTTAGGGCTATCGGTAAAACCGTCAATACAGTTAACAAGGCCATGAATTTGAACCGTCTGAACAACACGATCAAGATCCCCCTGACAAGCTTCTTTTAACACCGATAATATAGATAAACCTGTTAACCGAGCAGCCTGATAACTATCTTCCAATGTACGCTCAGCGCCTACGTTTGAACTCTGGGAAGTCCACTCCATTAAAAATGGGGAGATTACACATGGGTGGGTTACTATAACAATGAAAGAACTCATCAAGGTAAAAAGTGCTGCGGACGAAATCCGCTGGAAGCTTTAATTGATGGAGGATCGATTTGAGCTGAAAAGAATTTAGCTCAAATCTAAGCTGACAAGACACTCTAAAAAGGATAACTGTCAGATCAGGTCTGAGCTACTACACAGAATTTCTAATCTAATCTCAACTCGGTTGCGTCAGTTTTTCTGCACATAAAATATTAGCAATTTGAGCTTCATCTAAAAGCTCTTCATGGCGTACTATTTCTAGAATCGATTTACCCGTGTGTAATGCCTCTTGCGCTATTTTTGATGAGATATCATATCCTAAAGAGGTATTTAATGCGGTAGCTAAACCTAAACTATTATCTAAAAGGTATTTGCAACGTTCTTTGTTAGCAGTAATTCCTGTAACACAAAAATTTCTTAACATTTTCATTGAATTAATTAAAAGATCCATTGAGTTATGCAAGTTATAGGCAATTAATGGTTCCATGGCATTCAATTGTAACTGCCCAGCTTCAGCTGCCATTGAAATTGCAACGTCATTACCTGCTACTTGATATGCACATTGACTGACCGCTTCAGGGATCACCGGGTTAACTTTTCCAGGCATAATTGAACTTCCTGGTTGGCGTGCGGGTAAACTAATCTCACTTAACCCTGCTCTTGGTCCCATACTAAGTAAACGTAGATCATTGGATATTTTAGAAAGCTTTAACCCCAATCTTTTAAGGCTTGCCGAGTAAATAACAAAAGCCCCCATATCAGAGCTTGCTTCAACTAAATCATCTGCTAATTTAAAATTTATACCTGTTAATGATGTTAAATTATCAACGGCTATTTGCCCATAACCTTTGATGGTATTAATTCCCGTACCTACCGCTGTTCCACCTAAATTTATTTCAGTCAATAAACTTCCCAAAGAAGTGATTAATTTACTATCTTCCTTAAGTGTTGACGAAAAACCACTAAATTCTTGCCCTAAGGTCATAGGAACAGCGTCTTGTAATTGTGTTCTACCTAGTTTGATTATGTGAGTAAAGTCTATCGACTTTTCAGAAAACGCTTCAGCTAACAGTTTAATTTCATTAGTTAATACTTTCTGCTTTAATAATAAGGATAACCTAACAGAAGTTGGGTAAACATCATTCGTTGACTGAGACATATTGATATGAGAATTAGGATGAAGGTATTTGTATTGGCCTTTTTCATAACCTAAAGATTCCAATGCTATATTGGCGATCACTTCATTCATATTCATATTGGTTGAAGTACCTGCCCCACCTTGGATCATATCTACAGGGAAACTATTATTAAATTTCCCTGACACAATAGAGTCAACAGCTACTATAATTGCATCTGTTTTCTTTTGAGACAGTAATTGTTGATTATTATTTGCTAATGCACATGCACCTTTTACATAAGCTAACGCTTTTATCAACTCTGGATAGTCTGCTAAGGCATTGTTTGAGAGCTGAAAGTTTTCAACTGCTCGGTGAGTTTGAATACCGTAATAAACGGCCTGTGGTATTGACATTTCACCTAATAAATCATTTTCGATACGAAAAATAGAAGGAGTGTTAATTTGCATTTGAGTGTCCTGAATGTAATAAGAAGTTAATGAATGGGTATAGCTTTTCAAATTAAATTTGTTAGTAATATATAAAAAAGTACTTCCCTAATTTCATAGAAAAGTACTTTTACAAAAAGTTGACATCAAACCTTAACGATTAATTAAGACCATTATTGTCTCGTGCTGTAGGCCATTTATTACCAATAGTACCTGAAGCAGTTGAGTTTAATCTAGTTGTCGCGTTCGATTTCCCCCAATTTGCGTTACTTCCCCAAGTTACTATGTCATTAACACATGGGTTATTAGTACCATCAGTTAACACATCCCAAAAGGAACGCATATAATCTAGCTCGGTTGAGTAGCCAGTTGGAGAACCAACACAGCTATTTTCTACATATTTAGTTACAAATGCTCCGTTAGATGTTTCACAATCAACTATCGGTGAGCTGTCATTACCGAATTCGTTTTTATAGTAATGCATCTTACAATCATCTTGGCTTGCATTGTTATATGTGGCTGCAGCATAAAAATGAGCAAACCCTTCACTGGCAGCGCAAGAATTATTTTCTTTACTTGCCATTGAGTGAGCTCCTGCAGCTGCAGGGCATGAGGTAGACTTGAATCCACAATCATTTTCCCAACGACCGCCTTTATTAAAATAAGTCAGCATATGTCCCACTTCGTGAACGATAACGAACTTTTTATTTGAATGACCGCTATACATATAAACTGTAGGATTACCATTATGTCCTGATGTTTTAAAATGGCTTCCAGAGCTGCTAGTTGTATTACTTCGAATTCGATATAATTTATCGGATTTTGCACCACTATTACGATAAACAGCATATGAAGCAGCTGCGAGAATGTCGAATTGATTACGATAATTACTACTTGGCGTAAAAGTAATATTGGTTGTTCCTGTTGAACTAATTGTTTTAGTTCCGCTATGATAGCCTCTTGTTCCACTGGCATCATCGTTGAGCCAAATTTTGTTTCCTCTGCTTACTTTGGCTGAGGCGTAAGCTTTGTAACTAATCGATCCGGTATTTAGCTGCGACAAACTGCCAGTACAACCATTTAAATCTGTATAATCTTCAAATTTTGTAGTTCCGTTTTGCGTCACTTTAACCCAAAGACCACGAGCAGTTCTTGACGATGCACTTGAACTAGTATGGTAATCTTCACCAATTCCAGCATCTGTAAACGTAGAGTAATAATTAAAGCAAAGCTTTACTGCAGCATTAGCAGGATTGGCCATAATACCAAGGCCAATCGTTGCAACGGTCAAGGCTAATTTTTTTATTTGTTTTTATTGGTAAACATAATATATCCTTGATTTTTATTATTGTTGGTTCATTTCTGAGTGCGACGTGTTTTGAAGTTCATCTAAATGAGATGAACCAATACCTTTCTGGTCATCGAAATAACCCTCAGGGGCTACTTCCCAGTTCCCAACATCTATATTTTGCAATTCAAGCACAATAGGACTGTCAATATCAGCCTGAGTGCCATCGTCATAATTTATTCTTAAGGTAATAAATAAAAGTCCATTTGTTGCCTCTGCGATAGGTAAATTTAATACGCTAGGGCTTAGCTTTATCGTTGTGATTTCTAATGGTTCAACACTAATATTTGATAAATCAGCCTTGATTACTGCTGCCTCTTCATTGATATAACTGGTGACAACAGAAAAAGTTCCTTTTTTCAAATGATTGTTAGTGATTAAAAACTCTAAAGGCAAGTCATCAGAAAACGTCTAAGCGACTTGTGGTAAGTTGTTTAGTACAATCTGACTACCTTCTATAGTTAAATCAGAGCTATACGGCCCAATTAAATTACTGTTTTCTACTTTTTCAACTGACATGCTATGAGACGGCATAGCTATTAGCATCAAAAATAAAGTTATGAAGTTTTTATAATATTTTATTTGTAACATTTTCATTCCTTATTTAAGTATTAAGATTTTATTTTTGCACAAATTACACACAATTCCTCATGAATAAATTCGTACTTCGTATGCGATTTTGGAATACCTAAACCGATAATAAGTCTTTATATTTTGACTATATTTATATAATGTATAGAGAGATTATCATGTTAATTTAAGGGTTATTATACGTGTAAGACAAATTGAAGTTTTTAATGCAATTTTTCTAAAAGGTACGGTAAGTGCTGCAGCCAAATATCTCAATATTACCCAACCTACAGCAAGTAAAATTATTAATCATGCTGAGTATCAACTGGGTTTTAAATTATTCACTCGAGTAAAAGGCCGGTTAATACCGACTAGCGAGGGAAAACTTATTTATGCTGAAACAAAAGAAATAATAGATAAAGTTGAATCACTAAAGAAAACCACTAAAAACATTCGCTTAGCCGATACTGGCGATATTAGAATCTCAGTTATTGCGGCATTAGGCCTAGATTTAATACCAAAAGCAGTCGTTAGTTATTGTAAGCTTAACCCAAAGGTTAATTTTGAAATTCAGACCCGACATTATGACAATATTCTTGCTTCATTAATTGAACATGAAAAAGATGTTGGAATTGCTTTTCACCCACCTAAAGAGCCAGGCCTTACCTATATAAACCTTGGAGAAGGTGAATTTGTTTGTATATATGCCAATGAAGAATTTGATGATCACCCAGAAAGAATTGAATTAAAAGATTTATCAGGTCATGATTTTATTGGTATGGAAAATAGTGGCCCCCTTGCTGATTTACTAAAAGATTCTTCTTTAGCTGAGAACGAGCTAAACCATGTTATTACTGCACAAACATACTTTCTTGCTTTAAATTTAGTCGCATTAGGCGGCGGTATATCCATTGTTGATGAATTTACCGCAAGATCAACATCTATCAACCCGGTTAAATATAAAGCGTTCAACCCACCCTCAAAATTCTCAATCAAAGCCATGCATGTAGAGCATGAAGTATTATCAAACTCGTGTGAAAAGTTTCTTCAATATTTTAAAGATGAGTTTCTGATGAAAACCATTGAACTTAAAGTATAGAAACTTAAAATTAAGAAATACAATTCATTTTATTTCCTAATTACATTGCATTTTTTAAGCTTTTGGCTACATTATCAACATCTTCCCAAACACGAAGCAAGTTAGCCCCCCATATTTTTTCTATATCTTGAACTGAATAACCTCTACGTAATAATTCTTTCGTTATATTCATGGTTTCGCTTGCATCTTTCCAACCCATAATACCGCCACCGCCATCAAAATCAGAGGCGATACCGACATGATTAACTCCCATAATTTTCACAGCATAGTCAATATGATCAACATAGTCTTGTACTGTTGCTAAAGGGTACTTTTTATCAATAATTTTCATACCAGCAATATATTCAGGCTTATGACTATGTAATTCATAGTTGTACTTTATGGCTTGATATTTTTCTGCAACACTTTTTCTGAGGGATTTTATGGCGACACTTCGTTCAGGATCTATTTTTAAATATGCACTTAATGCAACTAATTGCATAACCCCATTGGCATCTGCTAATGCTTTCATCATTTCATCTGTCATATTTCTTGGGCTATCAGTTAATGCTCGAACACTTGAATGGGAAGCAATAACGGGTGCTTTTGACAACGTTAGTGATTGCATCATACATTCGTCGGATACATGTGATACATCAACCATCATACCTACACGGTTCATTTCACTGATAACTTGTTTACCAAATTCACTGACGCCATGATGTTCAATGGTTACATCGCCTAGTTTTTCATTCGGTTGTGCGCTATCACAAATGTCATTATGCCCATTATGTGCCAAGGTCATATAACGCGCACCTTGGTTATAATAATTTTCTACAAGAGTTAAATCTTTACCTATTACATAACCATTTTCGATACCAATAATAGCGACCTTATAACCAGCCTTGTTTAATTTGATTACATCTTCTGGGTGTTCTGCTAAACGTATTTTTTCATGATAAAGTGAATCCGTCATCCGATGAATTGAATCAAACTTTCTTTGAGCTTGCGCTTTTGCAATAGCATAGTTTTCTGTTGTTCTTTGGGTTTGCGCTACATAAACAATAAAGAAAGCAGCATCTAATCCCCCTTGATCCATTTTATCAAGATCGACCTGCATTAATGTTTTTTGTCCGGGATCAAACATCTCTTTAAACGTATAATCAGGTGAAATATCAACATGCGTATCAATTGTTAATAGTTGTTGATGAATAGATTCTACATCTTCATTTTTATTTGGTTTTTTTTTGTCACCACTGCATGCAGTAAGTGCTAATGATGACAGTATTATTATAATAAGCTTTTTATTTTTCAAAATTCACTCTCTTTTTTGTTAATAATTATTAAGTTGTTATTGATTGTAAATATTAATATCTAACTCTCTTTCGCTTTTCCCAATCAATACTGAAACCATTAAATCGCCAGTTACATTCACGGTTGTGCGAGCCATGTCAAGAATACGGTCAATGCCCGCGACAATAGCGATACCTTCCAAAGGTAAACCTACTGAAGCTAAAACAAGTGATAGCATGATAAGTCCAGCTCCTGGTATGCCTGCCGTGCCAATTGATGCTAATGTTGCAGTTAATATGATGGTTGAATAATCTAAAAGAGATAAATCGATACCGTAAGCTTGCGCAATAAATAGTACTAACACACCTTGATATAGTGCAGTACCATCCATATTGATAGTTGCTCCCATGGGTAGAACAAAACTTGAAATGCTTTTTGAAACCCCTAAGTTTTCAGAGGCACATTTCATACTCACAGGCAAAGTTCCCGACGTACTCGTTGTAGTAAACGCCATAATTTGTGCCGCAAAAATACCTTTATAAAAACATTTAGGGTTTAATTTGCCAATTAGTCCAACTAAACCGCCGCCAATAAATAAAATATGAATAATACAACCGATATAAACCAGTACGATAACGTTAATTAAAGGCATTAAAACATCTAGACCATATTGACCAGCAACCCAAGCCATCAGCGCATAAACACCATAAGGTGCAAATTTCATAACGAATTCCGTCATTTTATACATGGCTTCAGCAAAACCTTCAAAAGCAGCAATGACTGGTCGAGCTTTACTTTCATCAATATGGATTAAAGAAATACCTAAAAAAATAGCGAAAACTATAATTTGTAATATATTACCTGTAGCTAATGCCGCTATAGGGTTTGTTGGAAACATACCTAATAATGCATCAACTATGCTTGTCGTGGGTTTTACTTCATTAATAAGAGAAACAGAAAGGTTTAAAGAACCCCCTGGTTGAAAAATGGTAGCTAATGCTAAGCCAATCGAAATGGCTACTGCTGTTGTGAGTAAATAAATAACAATTGATTTTATTCCTACTCGACTCATTTTACTCGCATCTTTCATCGAGGTTATGCCTACAATTAAAGAGCAGAAAACTAAAGGAACAATTAACATTCTTATGATATTAATAAAAAGCGTTCCTATTGGTCTTATCATTTCGGTACTGTCTCCGAGGATTATGCCAGTAATGACTCCTAATACCATGCCTATTAATATTTTTAGCCATAATGTCATTGGTTTACGGGCATTACCTGTATTTATGGTAACGTTTGCTGCTAAGTTTTCTTTCATTAAATAATTTCGCTTCTATGATTATTTTACGTATTTGAATTGGAATATATGTAATAAGTCGATAAAAACTCAATAATCATTCATATCAACAATAAGGTATTTGAAGTGTTAAAAATCCCCGCTTGTACCAAAGGGCGCACTACTAGCTGCATAAACAATTAATCACTATAAGTAGTTTACCGTTACCCATTAGTATTAATGGATAACGGCTATTTTGTGCAACAAATTACGTGTCATAAATACTTGAACTTTAGTATTTAAACCCTATTTTATTCATCTTTAAAGATGGCTACATAAGTAGGAGTGGTGTTAGATTTTGAGCCTCTATACATGCCTTGTGTATTAAATGGTAAACTCATATTACCTTTTGTATCGACGATAATTACTCCGCCTGTTCCACCGGCGGGCATTAATACATCATGAATAACTTCATTACCTGCTTGCTCTATAGTCTTTCCTTGATATTTTACGCGCGCACAAATATCAGCGGCGACATTAAAGCGAATGAAATATTCGCCATGACCCGTTGCTGATACAGCACAAGATTCATTTTCTGCAAATGTACCAGCACCAATAATAGGTGAATCACCGATGCGTCCAAAGCGCTTATTGGTCATGCCTCCTGTACTAGTACCTGCGGCAAGATTACCGTTTTTATCTAGCGCTACAGCACCTACAGTTCCTACCTTAAATTCTACATCTAATGCTTGATGAGCAGCTTGATAATCTACTTTGCCCTGTTCCGCTTTTTTCATTTTTTCTTTGGCTCTTAATAACGATTCATATCGACTATCAGTATCAAACAAAGAATTATTAATTAATGGAATACCTTGCGTTTTCGCAAATTCCTCAGCGCCATCACCACTTAACATGACATGAACGGATTCATCCATTACTAATCTAGCTAAATTAATAGGATTTTCTATGCGACGCACACCTGCTACAGCACCAGCTTGGCGAGTTTTTCCGTCCATTATAGAAGCATCAAGTTCGTGTATTTCATTATGTGTATAAACAGCGCCTTTACCTGCATTAAACATAGGTGAGTTTTCTAATATGTTGATTGCCGCTGAAATAGCATCAAGGCTTTCTCCACCTTTATCTAAAATTGCATAACCCGTTTCAACCGCTTCTTGTAACTTGGCTCGATATGCTTTTTCTTTTTCTGGCGTAAAATTCTTTTTACTAATAGTACCAGCGCCACCGTGGATAACTATTGCAAATGGCTTCTCCTTTGCTAAGGCAATGTTTGATGCAAACAATACCGAAGTTGCAACGGCTGAATTTAATAGTTTATTGATTATTTTCATATTATTCCTATTTTTAGTATTTATTTATATATTGAAGTTTATTAGCACAAGTTACCCGCCCCAAAGTAGAGGATCTAAATTACTAATGCAGCCATCCTTTATTTGTAACCCGAAAGCTCGATCATCTTGAAGTAACAGTGGAGCATCTAAATCAATAAACTTCGCTTGAGTGGCCAAGATAAGTGCAGGAGCCATAGATAATGAGGTGCCCAACATACAACCGACCATAATATCCATGCCATAAGACTTAGATTCTTTGGCTAAAGCTACACCCGCAGTTAAGCCTCCACATTTGTCGAGTTTAATATTAATTACATCATAAATTTTTGATAAATACTTAAGTTGTGATTGTGTATGGCAAGACTCATCTGCCGCTAGAGGGATTTTCGAATTCAAGCCCAGTAATTGTTGATCTTGATCTGCTGGTAAAGGTTGCTCAATTAGCACTATGGGTAAGTTTTCGACTTTTAATAAAACATCTTTTAGGATGTTTAATGTCCAACTTTCATTGGCATCTATGAGTAATTTGGCTTGAGGAGCATTTTCATGTACCGCCAATATGCGCTCGATAATATCAATTTGATCCAATTTGATTTTTATTAAGTCATAGCCTTTTAATTTTTTTGCCGCTTCTCCCATTTCTAATGGTGTCCCAATAGAAATGGTATGCACTGTTGTCACGTTTTTCGGAGCTGGAAAATTTAATAATTCAGCAACAGTGGTAGCTTGTTGTTTGGCAAATAAATCCCACATAGCACAATCAACTGCATTTCTTGCCGCACCTGCTGGTAATAGCTCTTGGAGTTGCTCTTGCCAATTTTTAGATACGAGTTTGTTCTGAATTGATTTAATATCAGAAATAACAGAACTCACGCTCTCACCATAATGCTCTGTCGGAACAGATTCTCCATGCCCTGTATGTTTACCATCTGATATACTACAAAAAACTATTTCAGTAGAAGTACGAGCCCCTCTTGCTATAACAAAAGGCTTTTTCAATTGCCAAGATTCACTATACACATTAAATTGAAGTTTTTTATCGTGCATCATAATGTATCTACCAAGTTTTTTACTCCCGTGAGTATTGGGTCAAAACAAGGTACGCCAAAACGTTTCTCCAAGTCTTTTATCATTGCCAGACCTTTTTCTTTACCTACTAAACGACAATTTAGCGAAATACCTGCCAACTTAATATTAGGGTTTGTTAGCCGTCCAACTGTAAGGTTATGCTCAATGCATTGTTTTAAATCGGGAAGTTTATAACCTTCTAAATCCTTAATAAATTGCCTACCCGCCTCATGACACATGACAATAAGATCACTTTGAGCACCATGAAGTAATCCTGTACTTACTCCAGCAAAAGACGGATTAAATAACGAACCTTGACCTTCAATAATATCCCAATGTTCTGGAGCAGCATCTGGCGAAATTAACTCTATCGCACCCGATATAAAATCAGCAACAACCGCATCAACACAAATACCGCTTGCACCTAATAACAAACCACTTTGTCCTGTTGCTTTAAACTCAACATCAAAGCCCTGTTGTTTCATTTCACGCTCAATTGCTAAAGAAGTGTACATTTTTCCTACAGAACAATCTGTACCAACAGTTAACAATCTTTTTCCGGAACGTTTTTTCCCTGTTCCTACAGGTATAGCACCTGTAAAGTGTCGTACATCATGAATTTGACAACCATGTTCGATAGCAGCATTACGAATTATTTCAATATCAACTAATTTTTGATGTAAACCACTGGCAACATCCATGCCTTGTTCGAGAGCTATAATTATATCTGAAATCCAACTTTCAGCTATTTTCCCACCACTATTTGCAAGGCCGACGATAAAAGTTTTAGCCCCTTTTTTCTTAGCTACTTCAGGTGTCATTTGCTCAACATTTAAACTGATAGTGCAATTTTTATTGGAATACTCGCCAATACATAAATCTGGTCGCCATTGGGCAATACCCCGAGATGTTTTAACCGCCAATGGAGATGTAGCATCCCCTAAATATAATAAAAATGGTTGTTGTAATATCAATGACTATCCTTTGTTTTGATTCAGTGCTGTCATAAAATTAATTCTAATATAGCAAGAGTTGGCTAAGGTAATGAAATAAAGCACAATAGGTATAGCTATTATCAATATGCTTAAACTTATAATGGTTAGCATTGTAATGGTCAATTAAAACTGAGAAGTTATTAAGCCACTTTTTTCAATTCATTATAGTTCTGATGCGGTGCCATATAATTAATATCTGAATGACGACGCTTATAATTATAAAACTCTGTTGATTCAGCCTTTCTGTTTTTAAACATCTAAAGAACCACTCCATTATCTCAACAATTTCCTTTGCAACTCATACTTTGAGTAATATTCAATTGTGTAAGTTTATTTCTAAATACTTTGGCTGAATATTATCCAGCAAGAAATAGCTGATGAACAAGCCCCTGAGATATCCTGAATTTGTTTATTGGTATAGACTTTCTCAATCATGAGTTTGGCATATTCTAGTTTCTGGCTAGGGCTGATATTAACTTTTACTATGTAGACACCTTTTAGGTTTTACTTATTTTAAGTTTTAAACCCTTTCAGTTTCACTAGACTATTTCAATATCACGATCGTACTAAGCGTTATCAACCCACCTAACTTAAAAGCATAAATATCACTGTTATGGTCAATTATTACGTTAACGTTCAACAGCCACAATTATTCACCTAATGCTTGGTATTTAACTAAACGATATAATGGTTGTTTAGCTTGGTGCATTTTGTTAGCAAGTACTTGATGTAAAGATTCATCCCAGTGAGTATATTGTGCAATAAATTCATCTGAAGCAGCCTTGTCGCCTTGATATTGAATATCCAGCAATTTTGATAATAACTTTTCAACTGTCTGTGGATATTTTTTGTAATTAATTGATAACTCACCTTTACTGTCATCAAAAGTAATTGCGCCATTTTGGGGTTCTAGGGATTTTCCCCTCTAAAGTAACATAAATCGCCATACTCACGATATCTAAAGGCATACAAAGGTGGG
>JAQWHO010000289.1 GCA_029249355.1 Thalassotalea sp. | reverse complement strand
CCCACCTTTGTATGCCTTTAGATATCGTGAGTATGGCGATTTATGTTACTTTAGAGGGGAAAATCCCTAGAACCCCAAACTGTTAGCATTTGCTATAAAGCATCAAATTTTCAACTATAAATTTCCCTCTGTTGAATCAAGATCAGTTACTGTTACTGTAGGAGTTCCGAGGTTCCTTCCCCTAACCCTCATTAACTGAGTTAACCTATTCATTTGAGTCTGTGTGGGTTTAGAAGAGTGTGCAAGTTCATCTCCAAAAACCCTATCACTGCCATAAAGATCTGCTAGCTTCCAATTATTAATTATTGCTTCCACATCGATAGATTCAGTGACTATTTCACGAGTTACATCATTTGAAAATTGTAATAAATGTTTCTTTAAATCATTAGCAAAATCAGGAAAATAATTTGAATTCCTTTCATACAAACTAGAAACTTTCAACGTATCTCCATCAAGCCTTGTTCCCCTGTTTGAATTTATGAATTCTGTCGCATTATTTTTTAATAACTCATATACATTTTTTCCTGTAAATGCCTTTTTAGTGATACCAGAACTTCCAATATAACCTTGATATAAACCATAAATAATTAAGGGATCTTTATTATATTTATTAAATAAAATACAACTTTGAATTTCATTAAGGCTGAGTTCGATACTATTAAGAGAGATTAATTTCTTATCGAGTATAGAGTTTGTTCCTGTAATTAACTTTTCTAATCTTACCCTAGGATATCGATTAACTATTTCATTTATCATACTAACGGAATAAAGATTAAGCCAATAGGCTAATTGTTCACTTTTATTATACAAGTGAAGCGGAGTTTTGAGGGGTATAGATTCCAAGTACTTTTTAATAGCCAATACCTTATCTTCATTCTTATTATCCCTTATAATCTCATATACAAATCTATTCCCTTCATTATGAGTGGCAACAGCAACATGAGGCCTTAATCTAGTGCCCATTGGTGGAGGGGGTCTCTTTGCACTAACCCTTCTTGAGTTGCCCATAAATAAAACTGTACTATCCAGAAGCAAGTTGACTGGTTCAAAATTAATTTTTAATTTAGAGTCTGGTGTGTCCTTCAAAAATTGAATGCATTTTTCTTCATCAGCATGGCTTAAAATTGAGGTAAACAATAAAACTACAAAGCAACTTAGCTTTACCACAAGATTAACTAATTTACATAAATTCATAATAATCCTTATTTCTTGTAATATTCCCTTAATATCTGAGTTATAACACAAATCAACATAAAGTATATTTGTATAGTAACTTTTTAATGCCAATCACTTAACCCTACACTATAAAATGAAATAAGTGGAGAATTAAAATATATGGAAAAATCTACAGCCTAATTTATTCAATGAAGGCTTTAAAATCATCTAACATAGTGACCGGTGGCTTAGTTCTCATTCAGGCTTAACAGGTTATTGTCAAAAAGTTATCTTAACAGGCATTTTGGGAACGTCAGTTTTCGTATAGGCTGTGTAAAAACTCAATATTATTGCCTCTTTAGACAGCGCCAATTTTACTATGGCTGACTTTCCTAGCTAATGAGAAATTTTAAGGGTTTTGCATGCTAATTAATAACGTTAAATCATATAAATTGTTAATTTCCGTGTTTAGTGCTTTTGCAAAGAATAGGACTTCATAATCAGAAACTTTTCGTTTTTTTGACTCAATTTTAGCTAAGGTTCCTCTACTAATACTCCACTCTAACAAATTGCATTTTGCAACCAACTGTTCTTGGGTCCAGCCATTTAGGATTCTTAACTCCCTTACATTGTAACCAATCGTATTCATACATTATTTGCTCCGCTATTAGAGCTTGATTGTCACAAGAAAAAAACCTAGAATTGCTCCGATTTCGGAACACAGGTTTTTTTATTATGGATAAAAGTATAAAAATGGACCCTTTATTAATAAACGTTATAGGGCAGGAGTCTTTTAATAATTTTAAGGTTCCTGAATTAAGGGACGAATATTTGTCTCAAAAAGAAGGGGGGTGTCCTGCGGAATGCAGACGATATATATATAAACAAGTTTTAAGATTAATAAAGCTAGGTTTGCTCGAAAAAAAAGGAGCTAAAAACTCACATAATGCAGTTTATAAAAAAACAAAAATGTTTCATGAAATGGAATTAGTTAATAAAGAAGACAAAGAGCCAATAATAGAAGAGGACTTAACAACGAATGTTAGTCAGAATTATTATAGTATATTGGAAGATAAGCTAAAAGAATATCAAGTCGATATGATGTCAGCTATCGGCGAATCTGAAGAATATATTCAGTTGTTAAATCAATTTCCTGATATGAAACCGGAGTTAAGTGAAAATTACCATTTAGCTAGAAATCGTAGTTCAAAACTTCTAGGTCAAATTAAAGCGATTAAAACAATGTTGTCACTAAGAGAAGGCTATGAAACTTAGACAGTGGCAATCTGATTGCAGTGATATTGCAATACAACATTTTAAAACTCAGAGTAAACATTTTTTATGTTTAGCAACCCCAGGTGCTGGTAAAACAGTCATGGCTGCAGAGGTTGCTGCTCGATTAATAAAATTGAATGAAATCGATATTGTGTTATGTTTTTCTCCTTCCAAAGAAGTAAGTACAAGTATTAAGTTAACATTTTCTCGTCGGTTGAAGGCTCGTTTTGATGGTGTAATTGGCGCAATAGGGGGTTCATATACTTATCATAGTATTTCTTTTTTCGATGAAGAGTTTTGGGGGTTGTTAAAGCTTAACCGTGTTTTTGTGATTTTTGATGAAATTCATCATTGCTCAGGCTCTTCTATAGAAAATGCAAACGCTTGGGGGGAAGAGATTATTGAGAACATTCAACATCAAGCAAAATATACGCTTGCGTTAACAGGCACACCGTGGCGCTCAGATAAACTTCCTATTGTATTATCGAAGTATTGCGACAACACTAATACCATTAAGTGCGATTATGTTTATGGTTTACAGCAAGCCGTTAACGATAATGTTTGCAGAAAACCCAATTTAGTCCTGATTGATAACGAGAAGCTTTTGATAACGGACGAAGAAAAACAAACTAAAGAATTTAGTAGCTTTAAGGATTTACTCGCTGAACCTTCTGTTTCTTATCAATCGATTATTACTAACCCTGAAATTATGCGTCACATATTAATGCTGGGTTGCCAAAAACTACAAGAGATTAGACAACAGAATCCTTCAGCTGCAGCATTAGCAGTTGCTTCTTCTGTCTGTCATGCAATTGAAATCATAAAGATATTAAAAACTGAATTTAAGCAACAAGCTGTATTGGTAACGTATAAACAGAATAAACCACAAAATATCATTGATAAATTCAGAACATCACAAAGTCAATGGATAGTTAGTGTAGGTATGGTAAGTGAAGGCACCGATATCCCAAGGTTACAAGTCTGTTGCCACTTAAGCCGAGTCAAAACAGAACTATATTATCGGCAAGTACTTGGTCGCATTCTTCGCGTTAATAATGAAATTAATCAAGAAGCCTGGTTATATACGTTCGCAGAACCCAGCCTTAGTGAATATTCACACAGAATAGAAAAAGAAATACCAGCTGGTGGCGTTGTTATTAAAGAAGAGTATCCACAGGATGCAGCTGTAGATTTAAGTCTGAGTCTTGTTGAATCGACCAAATCTAATCAAGATAACGATGATGGAAGGAAAGAATTATCTGTTGGTGATAACCCTAATGCTCCTGAGTTCGACTACGTACTACAGTCAATAAACAAACGCTTATTAAACTTAGACGTCGTTGGCTGCTATCGTGAGCAAGTCATATCAACGTTTAACTCACCATTTTGATAAAAGAACTTTAAAGCTAATGTTTTTTAAATAGCGTATCATCGTTAATGTTTTTAACCATTAGTTAACCATCTTACCTAATGGTTAAGTCCACAAATAAAGCATATTTAAAATAGTCTTTGATTTAATGAAAATTAAAATTTGGTCACACTTTATTTTAAAAAAGAACTGAGTGCTTGATATTGATTATCAGAGTGACGATAGGTTTAAAAATATCTTGAACGAAATTCTAATTGGCAACAATATCAATGAAGTTCTTATGGAGTATGCATTAAAGAACGAAATGAGAATACAGAAAAAAACCAAACTTTAGTTATATTTTGAGAAGGTGTAAAGGTGAATGGCCATCATGCATATAGACTATAATAGATGATAAATATAAGTCATATATGCAAATAGGTTAATACCTATACCTTCAAGTATTGGACATAGGGTTTTGGGTGTATTAAACTCGATTACATTCGTCACGATACTATCCATAACAATATGAGCAAAATTAATCCTGTACCATTGTTTGCCAGCTACAACGAACTTTGTGAATTTCACTTTGATGATTATCCCGAAATATCTGCATTGTTAAATGATTTACCTGGTTGGTGCCTTGAACATTTCAACTGGGCTAAATCATTTTTAGAATATACTGGCCGTAATAAATCCATTCATACTTATGATAGATTTAGAAATGAAATTGAGCGATTTCTTCTTTGGACGTTTTTAATCAAGCAAAAACCAATCGTTCAATTTCGTAAAGCTGATATTTTAGAATACGCAGACTTTTGTTGGCAGCCATCAGTTAATTGGATTGGAACATCAAACCAAGAACGATTTAAAGTGATTAACGGTTATTCATCTGCAAATGAAAGTTGGTTCCCATACAAAATCCAAATCCCCAAAGCTCAGAAATCTGTATCGACTATTGATAAGAAAAAATACCGTCCATCACAACAAACGTTAAAAGCTATGTTTACTGCGGTTTCTGTTTTTTATGATTACTTAACATACGAAGAACTTTGTTATGGCAACCCCGTTAAAATGGCCAGAAGAGATTGTCGATATTTTGTTACAGACGCTCAAGTAAAAGAAATTAAACGACTTACATCAAGTCAATGGCAATACGTGCTTGATACTGCAGTAGACATGGCAAATGAAGATGCTAACTTTGAGCGTAATTTATTCATTATTGCTGCATTAAAAACACTGTTTTTACGTATTTCTGAGCTATCCGAACGTCCTGATTGGTCACCAATTATGGGACATTTTTGGCAAGATGAAGATGAAAACTGGTGGTTGAAAGTGTACGGTAAAGGCCGAAAACTGCGAGATATAACAGTGCCGACTGACTTTTTACCTTTTTTACAACGTTATCGAACATACCGTGAATTACCAAATATGCCGTTAAGCAATGAAAATAATATATTGGTTGAGAAAATTCGCGGTCAAGGTGGGATGACATCACGTCAATTACGCCGCTTAGTTCAAGGTGTTTTTGATAAAGCACACGAAAAAATGAAAGCACACGAAGGCTCGAATAAAGCCTTAAAGTTAAAAGAAGCATCAACACATTGGCTAAGACATACCGGAGCCAGTATGGAAATTGAACGTGGCCGCCCTCTTAAAGATGTTTCTGAAGATCTCGGCCACGCTAGCATGGCAACTACTGATACGGTTTACGTTCAGAGTGAAAATAAACAACGCGCTGCAAGTGGTAAAAAAAGAAAAGTTAATTAACTATAATTTTACAGGTTAAGATCTTTGGTCACAAGCTGCTAATAATCGCTTCCCGTGAGCGATTGCGCGAATTTTAACCTAGCGCTCATTAACGAAAAATAATGAGTTCAAAGTTAATAACAACAAAAAAACAATCAGTGCTATTAACTCAAAAGGTAAATCTAGAATTAGTTTAATATCGATAATACCATTAGCCATATAGTCCTCTTAATTTATATATTAAGTGATTGAAATTATTTTATATGCTTAACAAAAATACAGCACATTAGGAATGTTTAGGTTAGGGAACTCTATATAGTAATTATCCCTACGCTTGAAATAATCCAGAGATAAGTTAAATATAACTAATGCAACTTGGAATACGGCCATAATTACATTTGATTTCAATTGCTTAGGGTGGTTTTGTACTAATTAAGTTCCTAAACCGTCAACTTGCCTAGCTAAGGCATTAATTTCAAGACCCATGGCACTTATAATACACTCAGCAATAAACTGTGTGATTCATAGACATCCTTTCACTATACTTGGGTGTTATGAACGATGAAATTCAACAAAGGTTGGTCTGGATAAGATTACTTGAATCCTCAGGTGATGCGGGGTTAGTTTGTCGTAAATGTGGCATCACCAGACCGACTCTTCGTAAATGGTGGCGACGCTATCAGGAGTCAGGCAAGGAGGGGCTAGTCAGTCAAAGTAAACGCCCTAAAACATCGCCTAACCTTAAAACTATAGACAAAGTTGATAATCTGATTTTAGACTTACGCTCAACTAGAAATCTTGGTGCTAGAAGACTTCAAAGTGAATTATCTAGACTTCATGATATCTCGCTAAGTCTCGCGACAATCCACAAAGTTCTTAAGAAGCATCAAGTCAAACCTGTTCAAAAATTCAGGCGAAAAATTGATTATATTCGATATGAACGACCACTTCCTGGCGATAGAGTGCAAATGGATACTTGTAAAATAGGCCCAGGACTTTATCAATATACTTCAATTGATGACTGCACTAGGTATAGGGTTCTTCGGCTCTACAAGCGTCGTACAGCTGAAAACACATTAGACTTTATTGACGCCGTGGTTGAAGAGATGCCGTTTCCAAACAGACCGAGGTAGAGAGTTTTTTGCTGAGAAAGTTCAGAAAAAAAATGATGACACTAGGTATTAAATTTCGCCCAAATAAACCGGCATCGCTACACTTAAATGGAAAGGTCGAACGTTCGCAAAAAACGGATAAAGCCGAATTCTACGCAACTGTAGATATTGATTCTGATGACTTGGATAATCAACTATCTGAATGGCAACACTACTATAATTGGAATCGTCCACACAGCGCTCATAAAGGTAAAACGCCAATGGAAAAGTATTTCATCGTCTCAAACGAAACACCTTTCTCAGATGAAGTTTTAGATAACTATGATATTAGTAAAGAAAGGATTCAGGATGCTAATTACAAACTAGATTTAGAGATCGCTAGATTGAAACGATCTCTATGAATCACACAAATAATTAACTACAACTAATCAATTATTTAACCGGTGTAATTCGTGCTGTGTAACCACCCGCAGAAAATAATACCATCGTTAACTTATCGCCCTTTTTTACCGTTGTTGTTATTTTTTTATAATCTTCAGCCCAACGATCAGCATTTAATCCATCTTGAAATATTTCAATTTCATAGTTTTGATCTGCTGTTAAAAAATCCAAATTGAGTGGTAAGTCGCGTGGGTTTTCATCATTCAATGTTCCTACAAACCAAGTATTTCCATTTTTTCGGGCGATAGAAATGTAGTCACCAATTTTACCGTGTAAAACTTTTGTCTCATCCCACACTGAAGGAATTTTCGATATAAAGCGAGCACATTCTTCTTCTTTACGATAAACCGTTGGTGTGTCGGCCATCATTTGTAACGGGCTTTCATACACAGTAAACAATGCCATTTGATGGACACGTGTTGTTTGGCTCATTGGGCGATTAAAGCGTATGGTAAAGTCGCGGTGATCATCTGCTTTTGCGGTATATTCAAGTTGTTTAAAGCCTTCAATACCTACTGAATTCGACATTGCACCAGGAGTGTAATCCATAGGACCCGCAACCAT
The DNA here is from genome assembly GCA_029249355.1 of Thalassotalea sp. Taxonomy (GTDB): domain Bacteria; phylum Pseudomonadota; class Gammaproteobacteria; order Enterobacterales; family Alteromonadaceae; genus Thalassotalea_H. Next base: position 7,406 of record JAQWHO010000289.1, on the reverse strand, counting down.
ACGAATAAATGGAATAGTGGTATTATGCTCCGCCGTCATTACATCATCCCATTTATTGTTCTCTAAGCCTTTAACACCTTCTCGTGTAATTACATTAGGGTACGTTCTTCGTAATCCAGCTGGTTTATAAGCGCCATGAAAATCAACTAACATTTTACGATTTGCAGCTTCTTCAGCTATTTGCCAATAAAAGTTAACCATTTCTTGGTCGTCGCGTTGAAAGAAGTCCGGTTTAATACCTACAGCACCTAATTCAGCAAATAGGTTCATTGCATCATCAAACTGATCACGCAATGTTAACCATGATGCCCATAATATAATGCCTACATTCTTTTTCTTAGCGTAAGCCATAATTTCAGGAACATCCATTTCAGGAACTGTACCTAGTAAGTCACCTAATGGATACCAACCTTCATCTAAAATAACATATTCAAGACCATAATCAGACGCAAAATCAATATAGTACTTATACGTTTGTGTATTCACACCCGCTTTAAAATCTACACCAAATAAATTATTAGCGTTGTACCAATCCCAAGCTACTTTTCCTGGTTTTATCCAGCTAATGTCTTTAAGGCGGTTTGGCTCTGCAAGTTGATAGGTTAATTGATTTGTAATTAGCTCTGCATCGTTTCTAGCAATAGCCATTACACGCCATGGAAATGTACGTTTACCTTTAGTTTTCGCAAGAAAGTCAGCACGTTTTAAAATAGGCTCGTTACGGTCAACCCATGGTGCTGCTGCGGCTTTATCTAATGGATATTGTGCAAACGTACCTTGTAAACCTTTTTTATTATTACCTAATAACCAAATACCAGGGTAGTCTTCTAGACCAGTTTCGGTGATCAAAACCTTAACACCTCCGTTATCAACTAGTGTAGGTGTACTAGCGAGCTTTTTATCATCAATATTAGTAATTGATTGGAAAATATAAGCACGTTCATTGTGCGAGTAAAAGCCGTCTTCTTCTGGATAATAAACATTAGCTACTGATGAAAAATTAAATTCAGCAACTTCATTTTTAATTTTTATATCACCTTTGAAGTTAGTATTGTAACGATAAGCAACACCATTATTAAAAGCACGAAATTCAACAGTATTGTTATTATCAAAAGTAACAGCTAATTGATTATACGTATTTTGAATAGTGGCAGATTTTACTTTTACTTCAGGTTTTAAAGTTTCATCAACAGAGGATCTTTTAACTTTGAGAATTTCTGGTTGCTCGGCTAAACTTTTAGCTGACTCAACAAATAAATTAATCGTTGACGGTGATATTAACGATTTACCATCTACCATCACTTGATACTGAACGTTATCATCTACCAATAGATCGACAGTAATAGTTCCATCAGGCGACTTTAAATTTATGACTTGCTGTTTAGCAAAAGCTAACGGTTGCATAAAGAGTGTTGAAATAACTCCTATGCATAAAAGCTTTAATGTATTCGTAGTATATTTCATAATTTCCCCGTTTATTAAATAACATTGTAATTTTCACTTAGTCTTTTTTATTCACTCGATAAAGGTAAACGTTTACCCTTTCAAATGTAATTAAACCGTAAATTATATTTGAAAGGTATTTATCTACTAATTTATAGATTAACGTACGCTACGTAACTTAATCGATTAAGTATTGTAGCATACGTTATTTTATATACAATCATTTAATAAAATTTTTAAAGGTTATCTACAATGCAACTGTTTTATGTTTTAAAATAGTTGGGAGGTATTTATAAGTTTTAGTATTATCAATTTCTTTACCCATTGGGTTATAAATAGCTAATGTTGCCGCTTTAGAAGCCATTAACTACAAGTGATTGAAAAGGTATTCCACATTCAAAATGTTGATGCATACCACAGCAGGTTAAAGGCTTGGATGGATAGATTTAATGGCGTGGATACTAAGTAATTAGAAAATTACTTAGGTTGGTTTCGATTTTTAGATACAATGAAAATCCTAACTAAACAACCTGTTCAATGCTCAACAACACTTAACGTGAACAAAGACTTTTAATTAAATATTTATGTGCGGAAAAATAGATATATAAATTAATGATTAAATTAAAAATAATGCCTTTTCTATAGTTACATAGGGCTAATGATTTCACGCTAAATTAAGCACGGCGTTCAGATAAATCTCTTTCTATTTGTGTTAGTTTCTCACGATCTATTTTATAGAAAAGTATTAGTACTGCGCCTAACAAAAAGAAAACTGCTGGCAATATGTTAAACATATAACGAATACCTTCAATTGACTCAGGTGATTGTTTTTCATTGGCAATAAAGCCGAAGGCAGCAAGAATAAAACCCGGTATTGCACCACCTACAGCAGAGCCAAATTTCAACGAAAACATCGATGCAGACACTGTTAAACCTGCACTATTGCTACCTGATTTCCACTCACCATACTCTACACAATCGGTATACATGGTGAATAACAACGTAATGGCAATACCAAAAGTCATGATACCCAAAGTGTGCGCAATCGTTATTAGTGCTAAATTATCTGGAGATATAGTGAAAGCAAAAAATAATAAAATCGCATGAAAAAAGTTAACCGAAAACATTAATTTATGCTTCTCAAAGTGAGTCACCAGCATTGGAGTAATAAGTGCGCCAAATAACTGTCCCAATAAGCCACATGAAATAATAAGTGTTGTTTCATCCATCCATAGGAATATATTTGTGCCATCGTCACCCATATAGTATTTGGTGAAATAAGCGATAGATGCAAAGCGTGCAACTAATCCTATAACAACAAAAACCCCTGTAAATACAAGAATTAACCAAGATTTATTATCAAATAAAGAAGACATATCTTCTTTTATACTCGCCTCATGCTTTTTAGGCATTACTCGTTCTTTAGTTACTGCAAATGTGTACCAAAAAAAAGCTACCGAAAGCACGGAAAATAAGATGATAGTTAAACGAAAACCGAGTAATTCATCACCAGCACCTAAAAATTCAACTAAGGGTTTAGCAGATGCACCGACACCTAGTGAACCGATTGAAGCAAAAATAAATCTAAATTGAGCTGCTTTAGTCCGTTCACCTGATTCAGGGTGGATTACAGCCATTAAGCCAGAATAAGGCACATTAATCACCGTATAAGCCAACATTACTAATGAATATGATACATAAGCAAAGATTAGTTTACCTGTTTCACCAAATTCTGGCCCTAAGAATAAAAGATAACCTAGCAATGCATAAGGAATAGCCATCCAAAGCAAATAAGGACGATATTTCCCCCATCTAGTTGTTGTACGATCAGATATTATACCCATCGCTGGATCACTAACAGCATCGACGATTTTTGTCACCAATAACATGGTTGCAGCCGCAGCCGCAGAAATACCGTATACATCAGTGTAATAATAAAGAAGAAATAGCGCAAAGAACCCCATATAGAAGTTAGAAGCCATATCTCCCATGCCATATCCAACTTTTTCTTTGAATGATAATGACGCTATATTAGATTTACTTACCATGTTCGTGATTCCGCTTGGCTACTCTCTCAACTACACATGAAACAAGAAAGTAATAAATAAGTTAAGGTTCGGTAGTATTTATAGTGACCAATTTCAATACTATTTTTTATTATCATGGTCTTTATGATCGCTGAGTGAGTTCAAAGGATATACTTAAACTCAGTTCAGGTATTATTCATCTTGACTCATTTATTTCCCTATTAATAAAAATTCAATTATCTACTGTTCGTAATAAGAATTCATTTCCTGTTTAACTCTAGAGTGTCGTTAAATATATTTACATCACAAAAGAAAAATAAAATTATTCTTGATTAAAATCTCATTACGGTTAATATTCGACTTAATCGATTAAGATGAAACTTGAAATTAAATGGCAAATTTATGAAAAATAATGTTCAACTTATAACCTATGTAGATAGATTGACAGATTCAGGTATTCAAGAACTAAATAATGTTTTACATCAACAATTAGCTGATTTGTTTTCTGGTGTTCATTTACTTCCATTTTATTATCCAATAGATGGTAGCGATGCAGGCTTTGATCCAATTGACCATACATCAGTTGATAGCCGACTAGGGGATTGGAGTGATATAAAAGTATTAGGTGAAGGGCATGAATTAATGGCCGATCTTATTGTTAATCATATGTCTGCTCAATCAAAAGAATTTCAAGATATTTTAAAAAATGGGAAAAAATCTCCTTACTGGGATCTTTTTTTAACAAAAGATAAAGTGTTTCCAAACGGGTTAAGCAAAGAAGCTGAAGAAAAAATCTATCGTCCTAGGCCGGGTACTTGCTTTACTAAATTTGATTTACCTAATAATGAAACCGCCGATTTTTGGACAACATTTACAGATACTCAAATAGATATAGATATTAATTCAGATCTTGGTAAAGATTATTTATCGCGTATTTTAAAAACATTTTCAGAAAATAATATTAAGAGTATTCGTTTAGATGCTGCTGGTTACGCACTTAAAAAATCAGGTACTAGCTGTTTTATGCTTGACGAAACTTTTGAATTTATTGATGAACTTACTAAAAAAGCAAACAAGTTAGGTATTGAAACCTTAGTAGAAATTCATTCTTATTACCAAACTCAAATTGAAATTGCTAAACGTGTTGATCAAGTTTATGACTTTGCACTTCCGCCCTTGATTTTGCATAGCATTTTTAGTCAGGACTTTTCTGCACTGGTTAAATGGTTAAAAATTTCGCCAAAAAATTGTATCACTGTTCTGGATACCCATGATGGTATTGGTATTATTGATGTCGGCCCAATGGCAGGAAAGAAAGGATTACTCAATGATGCTGAGATAGACAACTTAGTTGAAACAATACATATTAATAGTGCTGGCGAAAGTAAAAAAGCAACGGGTGCTGCCGCCAGTAATGTTGATTTATACCAAGTAAACTGTACTTATTATGATGCACTAGGACAAAATGATTATGATTATTTAGTTGCTAGAGCAATTCAGTTTTTCTCTCCTGGCACTCCGCAAGTTTATTACGCAGGTTTACTAGCAGAAAAGAATGCCATGGTTTTATTAGAAAAATCAAATGTTGGTAGAGATATAAATCGACCTTACCTAAATAATGAACGTATTACACAAGCACTTAAAAAACCGTTTACTAAAGCAATGATTGAGCTAATAAAATTACGTAATAGTTACGAGGCATTTAATGGTAATTTTACTGTCACTAATGAATTGTCGGTACTTAAAATGACATGGAGTCATCATCAAAGCAGTGCAACATTATTGGTAAACTTAGCTGACAAAGAAACATTGATTGAAATAATTGAAGATAATAAAAAGCGCGTTATTCAACTTGATAATTTATTAAAATAATTACACCAATTTTATAGTAAAATATCATTTGATTTAATGGGAATTAATTTACACCACAGCGAGTGATATTTTCTAATAAAAATTAAGTATACTAGCTAAAGAGGCTCAACAAATCTTGAAATGAAAGTCTAAGGTAACCATGACAGAAAAGAAAATATGGACACTTAAAAGTATTGCAAAACAACTCGGTGTTTCAAATGCCACCGTATCTAATGCTTTTAACCGCCCCGATCAACTCTCTAAAAAGCGTAGAGAAGAAATTCTAGAGTCATGTCAAACCCTAGGCTATTCTGGTCCTAATAAAGCAGCTCAATCTTTAAGAAAAGGAAAGTTTAATATTGTTGCCTTAGTGCTACCAGACAGTGTTGAATACATGATAACGGATCCCGTAGCCAGTAATTTTGTCAAAGGCGTTTCTTCAATTTTAGAGAAAAGCCAAGTAAATTTATTATTATTTTCTGGCGCATCTGACAATATCAATACTGTTGCTGATTTCGTAGACGGCTTTATTTGTTATGGTAGTCCACGTAATAATAAATTAATTGAACAATTAAGAACGACGGTTAAAAAAGTTGTTACTGCCGACTTTGATATTGATCGTAAAGCATCCGTTGGTATAGACAATGAACACGCAGCCTATGAAATAGCAAAACTCGCGATTAATTCAAAAAATGATAATGTTGCCATTCTCGGTTTAAGATTACTTGATTCAAATTTAACTTCTCGAGTTTACGAATTACCTAATTTTGATGTTAACTGTTCTATTACTCACAAGCGCTTAAAGGGTTACAAAAAGGCACTTGAAGAGCTAGGTGTGCAACTAAGAACGGATAGGTTGTGGAATATCCCAGAAAGTAGTCACCACTTTTCCTTAATTGCAGCTAAAGAAGCACTTACGTCAACCCCACGGCCCAATGTTCTACTTTGTATGAGTGACCTGATTGCTTTAGCCGCTTTAAAGGAAATTCAATCTATGGGCCTTAAGGTTCCAGAGGATATCAGAATTGTTGGTTTTGACGGAATTGATGAAGCAACTCGTTCGACTCCACCTTTAACAACTATTCATCAAAATAGTGAAGCAAAAGGAATCAAAGCCGCTGAACTGTTCATTGATAGGGGTACTGATTCTGTAATCATTCCTTATTACATCGAGCATGGAAAGAGCTGCTAAAAAGATTTAATCATCGAGTAACAGCCATATTATCGAGTTTTTACCGCATATAGACTTAGTCGTATTAAGTGAAAGTGTTAGCTATATGATTATAATGTTTACTCTCGTACATTTAATTATTGTTGCCATAAACAAGAAGTAAAGTAAATGAGCCAACGATACAGAATAATGTTGAAATTTAAATGACTATAATCGTATCTCTGTTACATCGTTCCTGTGAGCATTTATGTGTAAATGCTTTTGAAAATAACCACAGGAAAACAAATAGTTAATTAAAAATACAGTTTCGATGTTTGTTTATGTATTTTGATTATTTGAAACTATAATTTAGGTGTGAATATTCATATGTATGTCATTTACATATTATCATGCATCGCGATCACCCAATACCCCATTCATGCCGATCACTTTTGGTCTAAATGATACTGAGTGATCGGGTTGAATAGTATCGTTCAATTTTTACCCTCTTTGTCTAGCCAGTAGGTGTTTTTAACCGTTATTCTTTTCATTTCTGATGATGAGATTAACCATGCCAACGGCTCCTATTTCAATGCGTAAACTTAAAGAGATTTTAAGACTCAAATACGGCTGTAAACTCAGTCATCGCCAGATTGAATCGTGTCAACTTATGCTAGGAAATCAGCAGAGTTTGGCATAACTTCTTGGCCGCTTGATGAAGAGTGGCACGATCACGCTTTACAAAAGCATTCTTCAAAACAAAGCCTCGATTAAAGGTTTTTCTGTGCCTGGTTGGGGTTCTAGGGATTTTCCCCTCTAAAGTAACATAAATCGCCATACTCACGATATCTAAAGGCATACAAAGGTGGGTTACTTCTCCAAAGTATGGCAAATTATGAGGTTAACTACCCCTTAAACTTAACGTAATTCCTATG
>JAQWHO010000288.1 GCA_029249355.1 Thalassotalea sp. | reverse complement strand
TGTTGATACTATGGCAGCGATTATGGGTAAAATAGGTGTTAGTCGCCGAAGTGGTAATACTAGCGGTGGTCCTGATATGATCCCTTTGGCTGCGTTAGGTGTCCCAGCAATAAACTTGATGCAAGATGGCACTGACTATTTTGATTTACACCATACTCCAGATGATACTTTTGATAAGGTGAACCCTGAGCATATGCGTCAAAACTTGGCTGTTTGGACGGTATTTACTTATATCGCGGCGGAGTGGCCTGGATCTTTTAAATAGAAAGTTAATAAAAAAATAAAGAAGTACTTACCAGTGGTATGGACTTTTTAACCTTCCATTAATAAAAATTCGATGATTTTGTTCATATCTAGATCAAAATCATCGGCTCTTACCCCTTTAACAATAAAGTCATTATTGTTGGCTAAATCAATATCTTCTGTCATCACATAATTATGCTGCTTTGAATTATAAAATGAACGGACTTTAGGGTTAGTGGGATCTTCGAGGTTTCTTTGTTCCACAATGGCTACTTTATTTGAGTTAAGTTCAACGAGAGAACCAACAGGGTAAACCCCCATACACTTAATGAAAAGGTTTACAAGCCTTTGATCTAAATGGTTACTTTCTGCCAGACTGCGTAAAATACTGAAAGCTTTAATATGGCTGTAGCCGTCTTTATAACAACGATTCGCGGTTAAAGCATCAAAAATATCACAGATCGAAATCATGCGACCATAGGTTGATATTTTATCTCCGGGTATATTAAACGGATACCCATTGCCATCTAGTTTTTCATGATGTAACGCGGCAACTTCTAAGCTTAATTCTGAAATTCCTGGGGTATTCTGAATAATTTCAATCGAATGATTAACATGAGTTTTCATCGTCGTGAATTCATCATCCGTTAATTTACCCGGCTTGTTCAGTATTTTTTCAGGCACCATTATTTTGCCAACATCATGTAAAAAAGCGCCTACAGATAATTGCTGAACAATAGGTTTTTCAATTTTTAAGAAACGCGCGAATATGGTAATTAATACCGACACTGAAACAGAATGTTCTAATAAATATTCATCAGTATTTCGAATATTAATCACACAGGCCAGAGCATCTGGATTTTTAAAAATTTCATCAATGGTTTTATCTGTGATTTCTTCTACAGGATTTAAATCTAAAGGCTTACCATTTTGAGCGTCTGAAAATATTTTCTTTTGGATGCTTTTTGACTGGTCAAATATTTCTTTTGCTTTATAAACGTCCATAATAATGGGCGATTTTTTGTTTATTTTCGTGGAGTTGTCTTTAATTTTTTTCGTTTTACGGGTATCAATTAAAAGACTCTGTACGCCTTTCACTACCATATTTTTAATGACAAGGTCGCTTTTAATGTGTCCGGATTGTGTTAGAGTAAATTGGTTTTCTTGTTTGACGATATCGACAACAAAATGCCCTACATGCAACTCTGATATATCTATTTCTTTTATCATACTTCTATGAACCATTTGTCATCAGGTTTAAACCAACTAACTTTTATCCAATTAGTACAGTGTTATTTCAAACGCGCTTATAAGTGTCAATTATTTGTGGTATTAATTTTGCTTTTCGTAATGTTAGTTTTTGTTGTGGAAAGTTTATCGCGTTAATTATTTATATAAATTTAGATATGAATAATTATTATAGACTATGTCTTGATTGATACAATTTTTCAAAATTTTTTTGATATTTTCTACTCTTTGCCGATAAAGAGTTAACACGTATTGTGTTGCTTCAAGTTTTTTGATTTTAAATAGGTAAATTTATGCGTTTTCTTTTAGGGTTTGTATTTCTTTTTTGTAGCTATTTACCTAGTGCATATAGCGCTAAATTAAGTGTTGTTCAAATATATACTGACGATGTACTACTTGATTTAATTAAAGAAAATAAGCATTTAAGTCAAATGGTGGTAGATGAATGTCAACTTGTTCAAGACATTGAAGCGCGTGCGGTACTTTCTAGTAAACCTGCCTTCCAGTTTTTGTGGGGAGACATGCTAGCGTTTGGTGTTTGCGTGAAAAAAAATGTGCCACTTGGACTTCATTATATGCGTGAATCAGCCGATCAAGGTTTAGCAGAAGCATTAGAACAATTAGGCCGATATTATCATGTCGGAAAATTTATGCAGCCAGATCTGCGTCAGGCAATTATTTTCCTCAAAGAGGCGGCAAATTTAAACAACCTAAATGCACAAATTCGCCTTGCTGAAATATATAACTCAGGTGAAGGCAGCCCGTTAGACTTTCCTGAACTGTATGCTCAATTGCATCATTCTGTGACTGATGACAAAAAAACGCATAAAAAAATTAGCCATTTACTTGTTGGACTTGCAGAAAAAATGCCTGAACGTGTCGTAAATGCCGCTAAAAAAGGAAAATACTAATACCAAATGCATTAACTGAGATATACTTAGAAGCAAATCACTTAAGTAAGAACCAGTATTATTAAAGATCCACACCAACAACGCGAAGCTCAAAAATACGATAATCCAGTTGCTAGCCGTGAATTGATTTTGTCAATTATCGAAAAGCTGCCGACCCCTCCCAATTTTAAAGCACTTTGCCAAACGCTAAAATATGAAGAAGATGATCATATCATCGGCTTGAAACGTCGTTTACGTGCAATGGAAAACGCGGGTCAGTTAATTTTTAATAAGTTTAAGCAATATGCTATTGCGCCTCAAAATCACTTACTTACCGGAACCGTAATTGGTCATCGTGATGGCTATGGCTTTTTTGCTCCTGATAAAAAACCGGGCGAGAAAAAACCTAAAGACTTATTTATATCATCTCATGAAATGCAACGTGTTATCCATGGAGATGTTGTTGAAGCTATATTAGTCGATCGAACAGACAGAAAAGGCCGTCAGGAAATTAAAATCACTGATGTCATTAAACCCCGTAAAGCTGGTATTGTTGGACGGTTTTTTCTCGAACATAATATCTGTTTTGTGGTGCCTGATGATGCTCGCATTAAGCAAGATATATTAATTGATCCGAAAGAAAGGCTATCTGCTCGCCATGGCCAAATGGTTGTTGTTAAGGTGATAAAACGCCCGTCAAAACGCAATAATGCTGTAGGAAAAGTAATAGAAGTACTCGGTGATCATATGGCGCCGGGTATGGAAATAGAAATAGCCCTAAGAGAGCATGATTTACCTTATCAATGGTCTACAGAAGTTGAAGAAGAAGTTTCATTAATTGCCGATGAAGTAGAAGATGAAGCAAAATTACCACGTGTTGATTTACGTGATTTACCTTTAGTCACTATTGATGGCGAAGA
>JAQWHO010000287.1 GCA_029249355.1 Thalassotalea sp. | reverse complement strand
TCGCGGCGTTGTAAACCCTCCTGTAGAACGCGCTTCAACAGTAGTTTTTGATTCTGTAAAAGAAATGAAGCACGCCACCATAAACCGAGGTAATCAAGTACTTTTTTATGGTCGACGAGGTACATCAACCTCTTTTGCTTTTAGTGATGCTATGACTGAGTTAGAAGGCGGAGCAGGGTGTGCTATTTACCCTTCAGGCACTGCCGCTATTACTAATGCTATTTTATCGTTTGTGAAAACCGGCGATCATATCTTGATGGTTGATACCGCTTATGAGCCAACGAGAGATTTTTGCGATAAAATACTTAAAAATATAGGGGTTGAAACAACTTATTATGACCCGTTAATTGGCAAAAACATTGAAAGCTTAATCAAAGAAAATACCACGGTGATTTTCTTGGAATCTCCAGGCTCTATTACCATGGAAGTTCAAGATGTTCCTGCCATTGCTGAAGTAGCTCATAAACATAATTGTATAGTGATGCTAGATAACACCTGGTCGGCAGGGGTTAACTTTCAACCCTTTGACTTTGGTGTTGATATTTCAATTCAAGCGGCAACTAAATATATTGTCGGTCATTCAGACGTGATGTTGGGAACGGCTATTGCCACAGAAGAGCATTGGGAACAATTACGCGAAAACAGCTATTTAATGGGGCAGTGCACGTCACCAGATGATTTGTATTTAGCGATGCGTGGTATTCGCACATTAGGCGTTCGATTAAAACAGCATCAAGAAAACGCTTTAAATGTTGCCAAATGGTTAGCAACCCGAGATGAAGTGGATGTGATTTTACATCCCGCTTTTGAAAGCTGCCCTGGACATGAAATTTTTAAGCGTGATTTTACCGGTGGTAATGGCTTATTTTCATTTGTACTTAAACGAGGCGATCAAGCCTCAGTAAATGCACTTTTAGATGGTATGCATCATTTTAAAATGGGGTATTCTTGGGGTGGATTTGAAAGCTTAATTTTAGGTAACACTAATGTGGGAAGATTACGTACTGCAACGCATTGGCCTTATGAGCAACCATTAATTCGTTTACATATTGGCTTGGAAGATGTCGATGATTTAATCGAAGATCTTAAACAAGGTTTTGAACGGTTAAATGCATCACTAAACCGTTAAATCGTTAAACTGCTATATTTATATAAAAGAAAGGCGCAATTTGGCGCCTTTGTCATTCTATCTTTACAACTTTTTATCTCAATTTTTAGCCCATTAATCTCGAAATCCTTGCGCTTGCTTAGTCCTTATGGGAAAAAGAAACACCTCAAAAAAACGATAAATAAATAATATGATAAAAAAATCTTTATTAGCGATTGCTGTTTCCTCTGCAGTCATGATCTCGGCATGTAATAGTACTCAAGAAAATACAACGAAAGCCGCAGCAGAAACTGCCGTTGCCGCATTAGATGCATCAGCGCAAGCCAATAAACTTTTCGATGAGTTATATAAAGCGGCTATCATGCGCAGCCCTATGTACCAAACGTATTTAGGCATAAAAGACGATTACGACAAGTGGAATGATATTTCAGAGGCAAACACCCTTAAAGAACTTGCGATAAGCAAAACAGAACTTGAAACAATAAAAGCCATTGATGTAAGTCAATTAGACGCACAAACTAAAATCAGCCACACGTTATACCAGCAAAGATTAGAAAATAGCATTGCTGATCATAAATGGCGTTTTCATAGCTATCCTGTTAATCAAATGTTTGGTTTGCACTCACAAATTCCAGCATTTTTAATTAATCAGCATTCTATTAGCTCTGAAAAAGAAGCACAGGACTATATTTCACGGGTTAAAGGTACTGAAAAACTATTAGCGCAACTTGTTGATAACCTTAAACTTCGCGAAGAGCGTGGCATTATTGCTCCTAAGTTCGTTTTTGAGCATGTTATTCGTGACTCAAATAATATTATTACTGGTGCACCTTTTGACAAAGGTGAGGCCAGTACGGTTCTTGCTGATTTTACCCGTAAAGTAACAAAGCTAGAGATTGATGAAGCAAAAAAATCAGCACTAATTAAAGAAGTAGAAAGTGCATTACAAGCTCATTTAAAGCCTGGATATGATGGGCTGATAACGTACCTTAATCATTTAGAGTCAAAAGCTGATGATCGTGATGGAGCATGGAAGTTTCCTGAAGGTGAAGCATATTTTAATAATGCGCTAAAACGCACAACGACTACCAATTTAACCGCGAACGAAATTCATGCCATTGGTTTAAGTGAAGTCAGCCGAATTCATGATGAAATGCGCGTCATTAAAGATAAAGTTGGTTTTAAAGGTGACTTAAATGCCTTTATGGAATTTATGCGTAGTGATAAACAATTTTACTATTCAGCAGATGAAGCCGGAAAAGCACGTTATTTAAGTGAAGCGGTAGCCCTGATTGATGATATGAAAGGCCGTTTAGACAGTTTATTTCTAACTAAACCTAAAGCTGAATTAAAAGTAAAAGCGGTAGAAGCGTTTAGAGAAAAATCTGCCGGTAAAGCTTTTTATCAATCACCAGCGCCAGACGGTTCTCGTCCGGGTATATACTACGCCAACCTTTACGACATGGAAGCAATGCCAACTTATCAAATGGCTGCACTGGCCTATCATGAAGGGATCCCAGGGCATCACATGCAAATGGCTATAAAGCAAGAACTTGAAGGCATGCCAATGTTCAGAAAGTACGGCGGCTACACAGCTCATACTGAAGGTTGGGGACTTTATAGTGAAATGATCCCGAAAGAAATAGGTTTATATCAAGACCCGTATTCTGACTTTGGACGATTGGCGATGGAATTATGGCGTGCATGTCGTTTAGTGGTTGATACCGGTATTCATACCAAAAAATGGACTCGTGAACAAGGCATTGCATATTATGTAAATAACACGCCTAACGCTAAGTCTGACGCCGTTAAAATGGTTGAGCGACACGTTGTTATGCCATCGCAAGCAACAGCATACAAAATTGGAATGCTGAAAATTGTAGAATTACGTGAAAAAGCTAAAAAAGCGTTAGGTGCTAAATTTGATATACGTGAATATCACGACATTATATTAAAAAATGGCCCTGTACCATTGAACGTGCTTGAAGATTTTGTAAATGAATATATAGCGTCAAAAAGCTAAATTATTTACTTAATAAGATATAAATAAAGCCACTATTTTAGTGGCTTTATTTTTTCTATGACAATATCCATTGATATTAGATTACAAATCAGAAAAAGGACTTCTTACACCATTTGCTCCTTGTTCAATAACATGCGTGTAAATTTGCGTTGTTCTGACATCAGAATGACCTAATTGCTCTTTAACGGTACGAATATCAGCG
>JAQWHO010000286.1 GCA_029249355.1 Thalassotalea sp. | reverse complement strand
ATATCGAACTTACTGTTCCTGGACGACACAATGTTTGTAATGCAGTAGCTGCTGCAACTATCGCTATGGAATTTGGCGCAAGCTTAGACGATATTCGTTTAGGTTTGTTAGAGATGGAGCATGCTAAAGGACGCTCTAATATTCACCAATTATCAGAACACTTTAAATTAATTGATGACACCTATAACGCTAACGTTGAATCAATTAAAGCAGCAACAGATTTGTTAGCCAGCTATCCGGGACGTCGAGTGTTAATTTTGGGCGATATGGGGGAACTAGGTGCCGAAGCGCGCAGCTATCACCAAGAAGTGGGTGAGTATGCTAAAGAACGTAATATTGATGATCTTTTAACTTTAGGTGTTTTAAGTCAAAACACTTCAGATGCATTCAATCAAGGCAGCAATTCAAAAGGTTTACATTTTAGTGTGCGTGAAAATTTAATCACCGAATTACAAAAACTTTTGGCAGATGAAAGACAACAGATTTCAATTTTAGTGAAAGGTTCACGCAGTGCTCATATGGAATATGTAGTAACAGACATCATTAATTGGCAAACAAGTCAGTTAAAAGAGGAGTCAGCTTAATGTTACTTTGGCTAGGTGATTACCTGACACAGTATTACAGCGGGTTTAACGTATTTTCTTATTTAACGTTTCGAGCGATTATTTCGACGCTAACCGCGTTAATTATTTCGCTATATTTTGGTCCGAAATTAATTCGCAGTTTACAACGTATGCAGATCGGACAAACAGTTAGAGATGACGGCCCTGAAAGCCATTTATCAAAATCAGGTACGCCTACGATGGGCGGTATTCTCATTTTAGCTTCAATTGTTGCCAGTGTTTTATTATGGGCTGATTTATCAAATAGTTATGTTTGGGTAGTGCTATTTGTCGTGGTGAGTTTTGGCATAATTGGTTTTGTTGATGATTATCGTAAGGTGATCAGAAAAGATTCGAACGGCTTAATTGCACGTTGGAAATATTTTTGGCAAACAGTGATTGGCTTATCAACTGCCTTGTTTTTGTATTACATCGCGCAAGGGCCTGAGGAAACGTCTTTGATCATTCCTTTCATGAAAGATGTGCTGCCGCAATTAGGCATCTTTTATGTGGTAATGACGTATTTCGTGATTGTTGGCACAAGTAACGCCGTTAATCTTACCGATGGTTTAGATGGCTTAGCAATCGTGCCTACCATTATGGTGGCAGGGGCATTTGCACTTTTTGCTTATGTAACGGGCAACGCAAATTTTTCTGAATATTTAAACATTCCACACATTGCAATGACCAGTGAGCTTGTGGTGGTTTGTACGGCAATTGTTGGCGCAGGTTTAGGCTTTTTATGGTTTAACACGTATCCCGCGCAAGTATTTATGGGCGATGTTGGCTCGCTTGCACTAGGTGCTGCATTAGGAGTGATTGCGGTCTTAGTTCGCCAAGAGTTGGTGCTATTTATTATGGGCGGCGTGTTCGTGATGGAAACTGTGTCAGTAATATTGCAAGTAGGTTCATACAAATTACGTGGTCAACGTATTTTTAGAATGGCGCCTATTCACCATCATTACGAATTGAAAGGCTGGCCAGAGCCAAGAGTGATTGTCCGTTTTTGGATTATTTCTTTGGTGCTAGTGCTTATTGGTTTAGCAACGTTGAAATTACGTTAAAAATATATTGTAAAAAACTACGGTTATTAGAAAAGAGAGTTGAGATGTTAGAGCGAATTATCGCACAGTTAAAAAGCAAACAAATACTGGTATTAGGTGCAGGCCTTAGCGGTATGTCGTGTGTGCGTTTTTTAGCAAAACATCAGCTTACTTGCCATTTAAATGATAGCCGTGAAAACATTATTAATCGTGAAGAATTCTCGCAATCGTTTCCCTATTGTTCATTACATTTAGGTGCTTGGAATGAAGCATTAATCAAAGACGCACAAGTGATTTTAGTAAGCCCAGGTATTGATTTAGTTGCTGAAGGGCTTGATGAGTTAATTCCTGATGATTGCCAAGTCATGGGCGATGTTGAACTGTTTTGCCAAATCACGAATAAGCCAATTGTTGCTGTTACCGGATCAAATGGTAAATCTACATTAGTGTCATTGCTGGCTCACATTGGTACTGGTTTAGGTAAAAATGTTGCTTTAGGCGGCAATATTGGCGTACCAGTGCTGGAGCAATTATCTGATGATATTGAATGCTATATTCTTGAACTTTCAAGTTTTCAATTAGAAACACTAACTAGCATGAAAGCAGTTGCGGCATCCGTATTAAACGTGAGTGATGATCATTTAGATCGCCATCTGACATTAGAAAATTATAGCGAAATTAAGCAACGTATTTATCAACAATGTGAAACTGCTGTGATCAATCGAGATGATAAGCTCAGTTATTCACATGTTAATTTACAAACAAAACCGATTATTTCATTCGGTAGCAACAGTGCTCAGCAAGGTGAATTTGGTTTAGCGTGCGAGGCTTCAAATTACTACTTAACCTTTGGTGATGAAAAGCTAATTTCGCTTAAAGAGCTGCCGTTAGCAGGTATGCATAATGCGTTAAACTATTTAGCGGCTTTAGCGCTTGGTCATTGTTTAGGTTGGTCCATTGCTGAGATGGTCAGCCAGTTTAGTTCATTCAAAGGATTAGAGCACCGTTGTCAGCGTATTACGACTACTGACAATATTACCTGGATTAATGATTCTAAAGCCACCAATGTGGGTGCAACGTTAGCGGCTATAAATGGGCTTTCATCAACGTTGGTTAATAATAAGTTGATTTTAATTGCGGGTGGTGATGGTAAAGGTGCTGATTTTTCGCCATTAAAAGCGCCAATTGAAAACGTTGTTAGTTTTGTTATCACTTTAGGCAAAGACGGTGCTGAAATCGCGAAATTAGCCACCAATAGCCAGCAAGTAGCAACCTTAGCCGAAGCGGTCAATGTAGCAAATCAACAGGCTAAATCAGGTGATATTGTTTTACTTTCTCCCGCGTGTGCAAGTATTGATATGTTCAAGAACTTTGCCCAACGTGGTGAAATGTTTACCGATGCGGTTATTGCATTGCAGGAGGCAAGTTAGTGTCTGCTGCTAGTTTATCTTTCACGCAATTAAAGTTACCACAATGGCTCGTGATGCAGCCTTCGGCAACGTCTACTTTTGATCGTAGTTATTTAGTGCTGGCTTTTGCTATGTATGCGATAGGCCTAGTGATGGTGATGAGTTCATCAATGCCGGTAGCAGAGCGTTTATTTGGCAACCCTTTTCATTTTTTTATTCGTCATGCCATTTATATCGTGTTGAGTATTGGCATTGCCACCTTTGTTTTACAAATTCCGATGAGTCGCTGGCATCAGCATAGTGGCCATTTATTAATTTTAGCGATTAGTTTACTGGTTATTGTTTTGTTGGTTGGACGAACTGTGAATGGCTCTACACGTTGGATTGTTATAGGTCCGATTACTATTCAAGCAGCAGAGCCAGCCAAGTTATTCTTCTTTTGTTATCTATCCGCCTATATGGTTCGTCGCCGCGATGAAGTGATGGAAAACGTAAAAGGTTTTATTAAGCCGCTAGTTGTTTTTGGCGCATTAGCGGGTTTACTTTTATTTCAGCCTGACTTAGGTACGGTGATTGTGATGTTCGTCACTACCTTTGGTTTATTATTTTTGGCGGGCGCTAAGCTTTGGCAATTTATTAGTATCGCCGGTGTCGGTTCAATGGCGATTGGTGCGCTAGCTTATTTTTCACCATATCGTTGGGCGCGAGTAACAGGCTTTTTAGATCCGTGGGCAGATCCATTTGGCACGGGTTACCAGTTAACGCAATCTTTAATGGCTTATGGTCGAGGTGAATTATTAGGTCAAGGTTTAGGTAATAGTATTCAAAAATTAGAATATCTTCCGGAAGCCCATACCGATTTTGTTATGGCAATTTTAGCGGAAGAATTTGGTTTTGTCGGTGTTTCTGTCGTATTAATGCTGAGCATGATTTTAGTGTTTAAAGCGTTGATGTTAGGTCGTAAAGCCATTCAAAAAGAAAAGTACTTTGAAGGCTTTTTTGCTTTATCCATCGGTATTTGGTTCAGCTTTCAAACCGCCGTAAATGTTGGCGCAAGCGCAGGGATTGTGCCAACGAAAGGATTAACCATGCCATTGATCAGTTCTGGTGGCAGCTCAATGATTATTATGAGTATGGCATTGGCAGCGTTAATACGTATTGATCATGAAATTCGTCTACAAAGTATTCAAGCTACGGCAAGTTATAAGAAAAAAGGAGGGCGTAGCTAATGACAACTGAAAAACGTCCTACGTTGCTTGTTATGGCTGGTGGTACTGGCGGTCATATATTTCCAGGAATCGCTGTCGCTGAACATTTAAAAAAACAAGGCTGGAATATTCATTGGCTAGGTACAGCTAAAAGAATGGAAGCTGAAATTGTGCCACAACACGGTTTTGAAATTTCATTTATAAATATTGCTGGATTAAGGAATAAAAACTGGCAAGCATGGCTAAAAACGCCTTTTAAATTAATGCAGTCAGTCATGCAATCAATGGCTGTTATTCGCAAAGTTAAACCTGATGTGGTGCTTGGCATGGGCGGATATGCAAGTGCGCCCGGTGGCGTTGCGGCATGGTTATTAAGAAAGCCTTTAGTTCTACATGAACAAAATGCTGTAGCGGGTATGAGTAATCGTTTTTTAGCGAATATTGCCTCACAAGTATTAAGTGCATTTCCTGGCGCATTTAACAAACGTATAAAGCATCAGGTTGTGGGGAATCCGCTACGCAGTGAAATTGTTGCAATAAAACAGCATGTTTCTGACAAGCCTGCGAGCAGTAAAAAAGTATTAGTTGTTGGCGGTAGCTTAGGTGCAAAAATTTTGAATGACACTGTGCCTCAAGCAATGAAGCAAATTAAATTGCAAAATATCACGGTATGGCATCAAACCGGAAAAGGTAATCAAGAAGTTGTCTCGACAAGTTATCAAGAATACGGTTTGCCAAAAGACAATATCAAAGTGACCGAGTTTATTGATGATATGGCAGAAGCTTATTCGTGGGCAGATGTGGTTGTATGTCGCGCTGGCGCGTTAACCGTTTCTGAATTAGCAATGGCAGCAAAACCAGCAATATTTGTGCCTTTACCGCATGCGGTTGATGATCATCAAACTAAAAACGCGATGTATTTAGTGGAACGAAATGCTGCGAAATTAATCGCACAAACAGAATTTAATGGTACAAGCTTAGCGCAAATGCTGAACAGTATATTTGTGTCGGACTCGGTTGTTAAGTCGATGTCTAAAGCTGCACATGATGCAGCACATGCAGACGCAACCATTCGTGTCGCACAAACATGTGTTGAGTTGGTAAAACCATGAGTATTGAAATGAATAATGATTTTAACAAAGCGTCGAGTAATGACATGAATGCACTGATTAAAATTCCAGAAATGCGCAGAGTGAAGTCAATTCATTTCGTTGGTATTGGTGGCGCAGGAATGGGCGGTATTGCAGAAGTACTTCTAAATGAAGGCTATAAAATTACTGGTTCAGATATTGGTGAAAACCAAGTCGTGGCACGTTTACGTAAATTAGGCGCAGAAATAGCGATTGGTCATCACCAAGACAATATTAAAGGCGCAAGTGTTATTGTTGTTTCAACGGCAATCGACCAAGAAAATCCAGAGATAAAACAGGCAGCTATATTACGTATTCCTGTAGTTCGTCGTGCTGAAATGTTGGCTGAATTAATGCGTTTTCGCCATGGTGTTGCTATTGCAGGCACGCATGGAAAAACCACTACAACCAGTTTGATTTCAAGCATCTTCGCAGAAGCGGGTTTAGATCCTACGTTTGTTATTGGTGGCTTATTAAATAGTGCTGGTACTAACGCCCGTTTAGGAACAAGCCGTTATTTGATTGCAGAAGCCGATGAAAGTGACGCGTCATTTTTACATTTACAGCCTATGGTTTCAGTGATTACTAATATTGATGAAGATCACATGGAAACTTACCAAGGTGATTTTGAAAAGCTTAAAGATACCTACATTGAATTTCTTCATAATCTACCTTTTTATGGTTTAGCCGTTGTTTGTATTGATAACCCAGTAGTGAGAGAACTTTTACCCCGTATTGGACGTCAAGTGATAACGTATGGTTTTTCTACTGATGCGGATGTGGTTGCCACCAATTATCAGCAAAATGGCGGTATTAGTTACTTTACGGTCGAGCGTGCAGGACAGCCAGATTTAGACTTAAGCGTTAATTTACCTGGGCAGCACAACGTATTAAATGCCTTAGCCGGTATTGCTGTTGC
>JAQWHO010000285.1 GCA_029249355.1 Thalassotalea sp. | reverse complement strand
ATGCCACGTTCTCTCAAGAAAGGTCCATTTATAGACCTACACTTGTTGACGAAGGTAGAGAAAGCTCTGGAAAGCGGGAATAAAAAGCCAATTAAAACTTGGTCCCGTCGTTCAATGATCATACCAAATATGATCGGATTGACCATAGCTGTCCATAATGGCCGTCAACACGTTCCTGTATTTGTAACCGAAGAAATGATCGGTCACAAATTGGGTGAATTTGCACCAACTCGTACTTATCGCGGCCATGTCGTTGATAAGAAAGCGAAGAGATAAGGGGAAGTTAAATGGAAGCTATTGCTAAACATAAATTTGCCCGTGGTTCAGCACAAAAAGCACGCTTAGTTGTGGATCAAATCCGCGGCTTAGGTGTTGAGAAAGCTTTAGAAATCTTAGAATACAGCAATAAAGGCGCTGCAGACTTAGTTAAGAAAGTTTTAAACTCAGCAATTGCTAATGCAGAACATAACGAAGGTGCAGACATTGATGAATTATTCGTTAAAACTATAATGGTTGACGATGGTCCAACAATGAAACGTATCAAGCCTCGTGCGAAAGGTCGCGCGGATCGTATCCTTAAGCGTACAAGTCACATTACTGTGATTGTCGCTGATAGCTAGGAGATATTAGAATGGGTCAAAAAGTCCATCCAAATGGTATTCGCTTAGGTATCACGAAACCTTTCGCGTCTACTTGGTTTGCGAGTAACAAAGATTTTGCAGCTAATTTACACGGTGACCATTTGGTTCGTGAATATTTAACTGAAAAGCTTAAGCGTGCTTCATTATCAAAAGTCGTAATTGAGCGTCCAGCTAAATCTATCCGCGTAACAATTCACACGGCTCGTCCAGGTGTTGTTATCGGTAAGAAAGGCGAAGACGTAGAAAAATTACGTTTACAAGTATCTAAAATTGCCGGTGTTCCTGCTCAAATCAACATTGCTGAAGTTCGTAAGCCAGAAATGGATGCGCAGCTTGTTGCTGACAGTATTGGAAGCCAGCTAGAACGTCGTGTTATGTTCCGTCGCGCTATGAAGCGTGCAGTAAAAATGCAATGCGTTTAGGTGCTAAGGGTATCAAAGTTGAAGTTAGCGGTCGTCTTGGCGGCGCTGATATCGCTCGTTCTGAATGGTATCGTGAAGGTCGTGTACCTTTGCATACATTACGTGCTGATATTGACTACGCAACTGCACGTGGTGAAACTACGTATGGTACGATCGGTATTAAAGTTTGGATCTTTAAAGGTGAAGTAATTGGTGGTATGCCTACACAGGCTGAAGCACCGGCTAAACCTAAAAAAAGAAACAACCGCAAGAGCAAGTAGGGGATAAGTAATGTTACAACCAAAACGTACTAAATTCCGTAAGCAATTTAAATTGCGTAACCGCGGTCTTGCACAAGTAGGTAGCTCAGTTAGCTTCGGTACTTTCGGGTTAAAATCAATGGAACGTGGTCGTATGACTGCGCGTCAAATTGAAGCAGCTCGTCGTGCGATGACTCGTCACGTTAAGCGTCAAGGTAAAATTTGGATCCGTGTATTTCCAGACAAACCGATTACTAAAAAGCCTCTTGAGGTTCGTATGGGTAAAGGTAAAGGTTCTGTAGAATATTGGGTATGTCAAATTCTACCAGGTCGTGTTCTTTATGAAATGGAAGGTGTTTCGGAAGAGATCGCACGTGAAGCTTTTGCTTTAGCTGCGGCTAAACTTCCATTCAAAACAACCTTCGTAACTAGAACGGTGATGTAATGAAAGCTAGCGATTTAAGAGAAAAAAGCATTGAAGAGTTAAATGCTGAATTACTTGAGCTTTTGCGCGAACAGTTTAACTATCGCATGCAAGCAAGCACAGGTCAGTTAGCACAAACTCACTTGCAAAGAACGGTACGTCGCAATATTGCACGTGTTAAGACTATCATAACTGAAAAGGCAGATAAGTAATGAGCGAAGCAAAAACCCGCACACTACAAGGTCGTGTAATCAGTGATAAAATGGATAAGTCTATCACTGTATTAATTGAACGACGTGTTAAACACCCAATTTACGGTAAGTTCATGACGCGTTCAACTAAGTTGAAAGCGCACGATGAAACTAACCAGTGTAATGCCGGTGATTTAGTAACTATTCGTGAATGTGCTCCAATTTCTAAGTCTAAAAACTGGACATTGGTTGACGTAATCACTAAAGCTTAATTTTTTAAGTTTTATAGTCACTGTAAAAACGGCTCCTTTTGGAGCCGTTTTTTATTGTAAAAATAGAAAGAGTCCTCATCTATATCTAAGCGTGCTTACGTTTAATTATAGAACGCCACTACAAATAGAAATTATTGTATAAATAAAGTACCACTTTTTTATAACTGGTGTTATAATCTCGCGCCCTCTTAATATGAGCGGGATTTAAAAGGCAGTGACGGGTCAAATTTCTGGCCTTAAATTTCTATCTTTTATATTGTTGTTAAAAGATAAATAGCGGAGACATATTAAATGATCCAAATGCAATCACAATTGAACGTAGCTGATAACAGCGGCGCTCGACGTGTACAATGTATAAAGGTTCTTGGTGGTTCGCACCGTCGCTACGCACGCATTGGTGATATCATTAAAGTTGCAGTGAAGGAATCAAATCCTCGCGGCAAAGTTAAAAAAGGTGATGTTCTAACTGCAGTGGTAGTGCGCACTAAGAAAGGTGTTCGTCGTACAGATGGTTCTACCATCCGTTTTGATGAAAACGCGGCTGTAATGTTGAATGCTAACTTACAACCAATTGGTACTCGTATTTTCGGACCTGTGACGCGTGAACTTCGTAATGAGAAGTTTATGAAAATCGTTTCACTTGCTCCAGAAGTACTTTAAGGAGTCACGATAATGGCATCTAAAATTCGTCGTGATGATGAAGTAGTTATACTAGCTGGGAAAGACAAGGGCAAGACTGGTAAAGTCACTAAAGTGCTTGTTGAAGACAGTAAAGTATTTGTTGAAGGCGTTAACTTAATCAAAAAGCATACTAAGCCTGTACCTCAGTTACAGCAGCCTGGTGGCATTGTTGAGAAAGAAGCACCTTTAAACGTATCAAACGTAGCGATCCTTAACCCAGCAACGGGTAAAGCAGATCGTGTAGGTTTTAGAATTGAAGACGGCAAAAAAGTTCGTTTCTTCAAATCTAATAACGAATTAGTTTAATAATTGGAGTAAACGATGGCGAAACTGCATGATTTATATAAAGATACAGTTGTAGCTGAACTTCAAAAGAAGTTTGACTATAAAAGTGTCATGCAAGTCCCTCGGATTGAAAAGATCACCCTTAACATGGGTGTTGGTGAAGCTATTGCTGATAAAAAAGTATTAGAACATGCCACAAATGATCTTACTGCAATCTCAGGTCAAAAGCCTATTACGACTGTAGCACGCAAATCTGTTGCGGGCTTTAAGATTCGTGAAGGTTATCCTATTGGCGCAAAAGTAACTCTACGCGGTGAAAGAATGTGGGAATTTTTAGAGCGATTAATCTCTATTTCTGTTCCTCGTATTCGTGACTTCCGTGGCTTGAACCCGAAATCGTTCGATGGCCGTGGTAATTACAGCATGGGTGTTCGTGAGCAAATCATCTTCCCAGAAATCGAGTATGATAAAATCGATAAGATTCGTGGTATGGATATCACTATCACTACTACTGCGAAATCTAATGAAGAAGGTCATGCATTGCTGACTGCCTTTAATTTCCCGTTTAAGAAATAAGGTGTAGAGTTATGGCTAAATCGTCAATGAAAGCTCGTGAAGCTAAAAGAACCAAATTAGTTGCACAATATGCTGAAAAGCGTGCAGCGTTAAAAGCGATCATCTCTGGTGTAGATTCTTCGGAAGAAGAACGCTGGGATGCAGTATTGAAACTTCAAAGTTTACCTCGTGATTCATCTAGTAGCCGTCAACGTAATCGTTGTAATGTTACAGGTCGTCCACATGGTTACTTACGTAAATTCGGTTTAAGTCGTATTAAATTACGCGAAACCATGATGCGTGGTGAAGTTCCAGGTCTTAAGAAAGCTAGTTGGTAATTCACGGGAGTAAATGGTTATGATGACTGATCCTATCGCGGACATGTTTACACGCATCCGCAACGGTCAATCTGCAGCAAAATCTGCAGTAACAATGCCATCTTCTAAAGTAAAAGTTGCAATTGCTAACTTACTTAAAGAAGAAGGTTACATTACAGAGTATTCAGTGTCTGGTGATGCAAAACCAGAATTAGCTGTTACTTTAAAATATTTTGAAGGTAAAGAAGTAATCGAAACAATTAAACGTGTTTCACGTCCAGGTCTTCGCGTATACAAAGGTAGCAATGAGCTTCCTAAAGTATTAGCGGGCATGGGTATTGCGATTGTTTCTACTTCTAAAGGTCTGATGACTGATCGTGCCGCTCGCTCTGCGGGTCTTGGTGGTGAAGTCCTTGGTTTCGTAGCGTAAAGGAGCAGAACTATGTCTCGTGTTGCAAAAGCACCTGTCGAAGTACCTGCTGGCGTTACTATTACGTTATCAGGTCAAGACATAAAAGTTAAAGGTCCAGTAGGCGAATTATCTCGCACGATCCACAGTGACGTTGTTATTTCTCAAGAAGAAAATAACATCATTACTAATATCGTTGCTGATGTTAAAGGCGCTTGGGCTCAAGCCGGTACTGCACGTGCTTTAATCAATAATATGGTTGAAGGTGTAAGTAAAGGTTTTGAAAAGAAATTAGTTTTAAACGGTGTTGGTTACCGTGCTAAAGCTGCAGGTAAGAACTTAAACTTATCTTTAGGCTTCTCGCATCCGGTTGATCACGCAATCCCTGAAGGGATTACTGTTGAAACTCCTAGTCAAACTGAAATCACGCTTAAAGGCGCTGACAAACAGTTGGTCGGTCAAACTGCAGCGAACATTCGCGCTTACCGTAAACCTGAACCTTATAAAGGTAAAGGGATCCGTTATAGTGATGAGCATGTACGCCGTAAAGAAGCTAAGAAAAAGTAGGGTAATACGATGGATAAGAAAACATCTCGTTTGCGCCGCGCTAAACGCGCTCGTGCAAAAATTAGCGAGCTGGGTGCGAATCGTTTAGTCGTTCACCGTACTCCTCGCCATATTTACGCGCAATTGATTGCACCAACAGGTTCTGAAGTAATCGCAACAGCGTCTACTTTAGATAAAGAAGTTAGTGCTCAGTTAGAAAAAACAGGTAACGTTGCCGCTGCTGCTGCAGTAGGTAAAGCAATCGCTGAACGTGCAAAAGCTAAAGGCATTGAGTCTGTAGCATTTGATCGCTCAGGTTTCCGTTATCATGGTCGTGTAAAAGCGTTAGCAGATGCAGCTCGTGAAGCTGGTCTTCAGTTTTAGGGGTTGATAATGGCTAATCATAATCAAGAAAACTCACAACAAAGTGATATGGCTGAAAAGCTAATTGCCGTTAACCGCGTTTCAAAAGTGGTTAAAGGTGGTCGCATATTCAGTTTCACAGCATTAACTGTTGTTGGTGATGGTGCTGGTCGCGTTGGTTTTGGTTACGGTAAAGCACGTGAAGTGCCTGCTGCAATCCAAAAAGCAATGGAAAAAGCACGTCGTAACTTAGTAACCGTTGATTTGAAGGGTACAACTCTTCAGCATGTCGTAATTGGCAAGCACTCTGGTTCTAAAGTTTACATGCAACCAGCTTCTGAAGGTACAGGTATCATCGCCGGTGGCGCGATGCGTGCAGTACTTGAAGTTGCAGGCGTTCAGAACGTATTGTCAAAAGCATACGGTTCTACTAACCCAATCAACGTAGTTCGCGCTACTGTTTCTGCTCTTGCGAATATGAATTCGCCTGAAGCTGTTGCAGCTAAACGTGGCAAAAGCGTTGCTGACATTTTGGGGTAATTGACCATGGCTAAAACAGTAAAAGTTACACAAACTAAGAGTTCTATCGGTCGTTTACCGAAGCATAGAGCTACTTTGAAAGGTCTGGGTTTACGTCGTATCCGTCATACAGTTGAGTTAGAAGATACTCCATCTGTACGTGGTATGATTAACGCAGTTTCTTATATGGTTAAGGTGGAGGATTAATTATGTTCTTAAATACTTTATCTCCTGCACCAGGATCAAATAAAGCTAAAAAGCGCTGTGGTCGTGGTCACAAAGGTCAGAAGTCTCGTTCTGGCGGTAGTGTACGTCCGGGTTTTGAAGGTGGTCAAATGCCTTTGAAACAACGTTTACCAAAATTTGGTTTTACTTCACGTAAATCTTTAGTTCGCGCTGAAGTTCGTTTACACGAATTAAACTTAATTGAAGGTGATGTTGCTGACATCCACACGCTTAAAAACGCAAACCTAATCACACGTAATATTGAATCAGTTAAAATTATGTTATCTGGTGAGATCACTAAGCCGGTAACGGTTCGTGGTTTAGGTGTTACTAAAGGCGCTCGTGCAGCTATTGAAGCTGCCGGTGGTAAAATCGAGGAATAATACA
>JAQWHO010000284.1 GCA_029249355.1 Thalassotalea sp. | reverse complement strand
CTTATTTGTCCCATCTTGGGGTGGTATGATTAACGGTATTATGACGCTTTCAGGTGCATGGCATAAGCTTCGTCATGATCCTATTCTTCGCTTCTTAATCGTTTCATTATCTTTCTACGGAATGTCTACGTTCGAAGGACCTATGATGGCGATAAAATCTGTAAATGCACTTTCGCATTACACAGATTGGACTGTTGGTCACGTTCATTCAGGTGCTTTAGGTTGGGTAGCAATGGTTTCAATTGGTGCTATGTACCACTTAATCCCTGTTCTATTTAATCAAGGCCGCATGTACAGTATACGTTTAATTAACATACATTTCTGGATGCACACAGCAGGTATAGTATTATATATCGTTGCTATGTGGATTTCGGGTGTTATGCAAGGCTTAATGTGGCGAGCAGTGAATACTGACGGTACATTAACTTATTCATTTGTTGAAAGCTTAACTGCCTCTTACCCTTTCTACTTCATTCGTTTCGTAGGTGGAGTTCTAGTGGTTGCAGGCTTTATATTAATGGCTTACAACATGTTTAAAACTATTGGCGCTAAAGACGGAAGTCTAAAGCCTATTGAAGTGGCTTAAGGAGACCAGACATGATTAATAAACATGAAAAAGTCGAAAAAAGCGTTGGCTTGTTCTTCATCTTTACAATATTTGCTATCAGTATTGGTGGTTTGGTAGAAATAACCCCGTTATTTTTCCAAAAAGAAACAACACAACCTGTTGATAACTTGCGCCCTTACACCGCTTTAGAAATGGAAGGTCGTGATATTTATATTCGTGAAGGCTGTAGTAATTGTCACAGTCAAATGATCCGTCCTTTCCGCGCAGAAACAGAGCGTTATGGTCACTATTCTGTTGCCGGTGAGCATGTTTGGGAACATCCATTTTTATGGGGCTCAAAACGAACTGGACCAGATTTAGCGAGAGTTGGCGGTCGATATAGTGATGATTGGCATATCGCTCATCTTACTGATCCGCGTTCTGTTGTACCTGAATCAAATATGCCCTCTTATAAATGGTTAAATGAAAATAAACTCGACGGTGCCATTACTGCTAAGAAGTTAGAAACATTTAATTTCTTAACTCGTAATAGGTCACACAAAGATGAACAAGGCAATGCAATACCACTTTATTCTGCAAAGGATATCGCTAACGCTCAAACAGCTGTTCAAGGTAAAACTGAAATGACAGCTTTAGTAGCATACTTGCAATCACTTGGTCATGCGTTGAAATAATATTATGGATTATGGAACCCTCAGAGGCTTAATTGCACTCTTAATTTTGGCACTATTTATCATCATTGTGGTTTGGTCGTATAGTAAGAAACGTAAGTCTGACTTTGATAATGCAGCAAATTCTATATTCGAAGAAGATCGCAAAGAAGAAATAAACAAACAGGATACTAATAATGTCTAGTTTCTGGAGTATTTGGATAACCGTTCTTTCATTAGGTACTTTAGTAGGTTGTTACTTATTATTGCGCTATTGTTTAAAGAATTTTGCAGGCGTTGAAGAAGGTGAGTCCATGGGACACAGCTTCGACGGCATAGAAGAATTGAACAACCCTCTTCCTAAATGGTGGAGCACGTTTTTCCTAGTCACAATTATTTGGGGCTTTGGGTATTTTCTTATGTACCCAGGCTTGGGTAATTTTGAAGGTTTATTTGGTTGGAAAAGCTCTAACCAAGGTATATTGAGCCTTCAAGAATCAAAAGCGAAAGCAGCCCACGCCAAAGAAAATAATTTAATTGTTCAATACGACATGGAAGTAAAAGCAGCAGATGCTAAATTCGGTCCTATTTTCGAAGCCTTTGCGGCACGTAGCATTGAAGATTTGGCGAGTGATGATGCAGCGCTTAAAGTAGGTCAACGCTTATTTTTACAAAACTGTTCTCAATGTCATGGCTCTGATGCTCGTGGTACAACAGGTTTTCCAAACCTTGCTGATAAAGATTGGCTGTATGGTGGAACGCCTGCAGATATCAAGCATAGTTTAATGGAAGGCAGAAAAGCACAAGGGATGATCGCATGGGAAACTATGTTAGGTGGGGATCAAGGCGTTAAAGACGTAGCTGCGTATGTGATTAGTTTAAGTGGCCGTGAAGTGAATGCTGAATCAGCAAAATCAGGGCAAGAGAAATTTGCAATGTGTGCTGGTTGTCATGGTGCTGACGGTAAAGGCAGTACCGCAATGGGCATACCACTTGGCGCGCCAAACTTAGCTGATGACATTTGGTTATATGGCGGTTCACCGCGTGTTGTCGAACAATCGATTCGTCATGGACGTGCTGGCGTAATGCCTGCTTGGAAAGATATTTTAGGCGAACAGAAAGTACACGTAATTAGTGCTTATGTTTACAGTCTTTCACAAAACTAAATTAATCTCTTAAGTCATAAAAGCCTTAGTGTGTTCACTGGGGCTTTTTTATTGGTCACTCATTAACAAAATCAGTATAATATCCCTTCTTTTATAGGTAATAAGTAAATACATGAAAACGTCTTGGTACAAAGAACCTTGGGCATGGTTAGTCTTCTTTCTTCCGCTTTCAGCTGTTATTGCGGGTATCGCAACATTCATTATTGCTAATACAAACCCTGATACTCTTGTGGTTGGTGATTATTACAAGAAAGGTAAAGCAATAAATTTAGAAATCACGAAAATTAAACACGCTCAAAAACTAGGTATGGCTTTTGCTCTTAAATATGCCGACAACGAGTTAGTGATAAAACCTACGGGAATTGATAAAGAGTTTCCCTTATTAAATGTGAATTTTTACCACCCTACACTGCAAGAAAAAGATTTCTATTTCGCGATGACTCCAGACGCATCAGGCAATTTCAGACAAATAATTGAAGATGATATTGCTGGCAAATGGCGTATTACTATTGCTCCTTTTGAGAATCATTGGAAAATACAAAATTCCATTTCATTACCTCAATCCAACTATATAGATATTTTACCTAAACCTATAGAAGCCAATTAAATTAAGATATGTCTAAAACTTGTTTTCATTGCGGGGAACCTGTTCCCAAAGGCATATCCCTTTTTGTTCAAATAGATAATACCGAACAGCCAATGTGTTGTATTGGCTGTCAGGCAGTCGCACAAACAATAGTCGATAATTCACTGACCGATTATTATCGTTTTCGCACAGAGCCCGCTGTAAAAAGCGAAGCATTAGTTCCTGAGCAATTAAAGCGCACCACTTTATTAGATGATAAAAGTCTGCAAGATGAATTTGCTTTTAGTGATGGTCATTTTAAAGAAACTATTTTAACCGTTGAAGGAATTAGTTGTGCTGCTTGTGCATGGTTAATAGAGATGCAGTTAAGCAAGTTAGTAGGTCTTATATCAATTAATGTTAACGCCACCACCCAACGTGCCACAATAAAATGGGATGAAAAAAGTCAAAAACTGAGTAGTATATTAATCGCTATAGATAACATCGGATACAAAGCTCTCCCTTTTAAAGCCAGTAATGTAGAAAAAGCCAATCAAAAACAAAGTAAAACCTTTATAAAGAGACTAGGTATTTCTGGTATTTTAATGATGCAAGTTATGATGATTGCAGTAGGGTTATATTTTGGTGCTTTTTCAGGTATGTCTGTTCATCACAATGCTTATTTAAGATATATCAGCCTTATCCTAACTATTCCAATTATCACTTATGGCGCATTTCCCTTTTATAGTGGTGCATTTAATGCTTTAAAAGCTAAACGTTTGTCAATGGATGTTCCCGTATCAATCGCCATAATATTAGCTTTTTCAGCGAGTGCATGGGCAACAATCAATCAAAATGGCGAAGTTTATTTTGAATCTGTTTCTATGTTTACCTTTTTATTATTAATTGGAAAGTTTTTAGAGTTTAGGGCAAGAAATAGAGCCGCAGAAGTTTCAGCTAACCTGCTCAAATTAATGCCAATGACAGCAATTCGCATCAATGATGAAAAAGAAGAGTTCATAATCGCACGAAAATTAATGCCGGGAGATAAAGTCATCATTAAACCGGGAGAAACGGTTCCCGCAGATGGCATAGTATTGTCAGGTAGTAGCCAATTAAACGAAGCAATGCTATCAGGAGAACAATTACCGATATCAAAAAACTTTGGTGACCAAGTATTTGCCGGTACAATTAATGGTGATGGCAATCTAATTATTGAAGTAAAAAAAGCAGGACAACATTCATTTCTAAGCCAACTTATTCGCATAAGTGAAGCCTCTCAAGCACATAAACCAAAATTAGCTAAACTCTCAGATAAAATAGCGCAATACTTTGTTGCTGTAATATTATTAACTGCCACAGGAACCGCATGGTACTGGCAGCAACACCTCCCTGAAGAAGCCTTTTGGATAACTTTATCGGTATTAGTCGCAACCTGTCCTTGCGCCCTTTCATTAGCAACACCAACCGCATTAACTTGTGCAACAACTCGTTTGAATCGCTCCGGTATTATGATTAAATCAGCACACGTGATGGAAACAATACCTTTTGTGAATTTAATTGCTTTTGATAAAACAGGTACGCTAACCTCTGGCGACTTTACGATTAATAAAGTAATTATCATAGATGAAACTTATTCTGAAGAATCTTGTTTGGCTTTTGCTTCGGCTTTAGAGTTACATTCAGAACACCCAATAGCCAAAGCTTTTATTCCCTATAGAAATTTTTCTTTTGTTGCTGAAAACATAGAAGTAATCTCTGGTGTTGGTGTGCAAGGAACTGTAAATAAACATCAAATAAAAGTAGGTAAACCGTCATGGTTTCTCAATATTACAGATGGCTTTGACAGCTTGAACGATAAAACTTTTAAGCAATATAATGACGCTCAATGTCTACTTTCAATTAACGGTAAACTTTCTGCAGTATTTTACTTAAAAGATAAAATACGTAATGAATCAAAAACACTCATTAATCAATTACATCAATCGAACATAACAACATGTATGGTTTCAGGTGATCATCAAGCCGGTTGTGAGCAAATACAAAGCGTATTAAAACTTGATAGTGCCCATAGCCAATTATCTGCAACTGACAAAATGGATAAGATCAATGAGTTACAAAAAAATCATACTGTAGCTATGATTGGCGATGGTATTAATGATACACCAGTTTTTGGCGCCGCTCATGTTTCAATAGCCATGGGCTGTGGTACTGATATCGCAAAAAGTGGTGCTGATGTCATTTTACTGAACAATAACTTATTGTCTGTATTTACTTTAAGAAATATTGCCAAACGAACCAAACGTATCATTTGGCAAAATTATGGCTGGGCTTTCGGCTATAATGCTATTGTTTTACCATTAGCCGTTTCAGGTAATATTACGCCATATATGGCTGTTATTGGTATGTCATTAAGCTCAATACTCGTGATCACAAACTCACTTCGCCTACTAAAGATTAAGGATTAACTTTTTATGAGTATAATTTATGTCTTGATACCTATTGCAATTTTACTTACTGCATTAGGTATTTACTTATTTTTTTGGGCAGTAAAAACAGATCAATTTGAAGATTTGGAAAAGCAAGGACTCAGTATTCTATTTGATGATGATAGTTCAAATTCAAATGATGAAAATAAAAACTTAACCAAGAACGATAATAAGAAAGTTAATTCTGAAAATCAGCCTTAACTTCCTCCGCGATTATCAATGACACAGTTTAGTTTTGACTATCTTTTAACTTTTCTTTAGCTGCTTCAACTTTTGAGAAATCTAATCCTAACTCATCTACGGCTTCTTTAATAAGATCTGGGTTAGACATAAGCATCATCATCAAAGATTGTAATTTATCGCTAGGAATGCCTAATGATTGAATCGTGCCCATGGCCATAATTGGATTTTCAGTTAAAGCCTGAAACACTTCAGCAATTTTTTCATCACTAATATTTAATTCTTTTAACGTTTGGATAATTGGATTCATACAACTTTAGTCCTAAATTTTTAATAAGCGTAATGTAGCTTATTCTTATCATAACGACAAAGCTTAATACTTTTTTAGCCCTATTCACACCGAAAAAAACGTTGAAAAATTAGACATATCTATCATTTAACCTAGACTTACTTTAAGGATGATTTAATTTATAAGGAAATTTAACATTGGAATTCTCTACACCACAAGCATTACATAAGATTATTGGTACAACGGATAAAATGGTTTTGGTTGACGGTCAACAATCTTGCCCGTTAAATGCGATGTCAGTCGCATTTAATTTTCATACTATTGATATATCAGAAACTAACACGACTATTGATATTAAAGGAGTTTTACCTGTAGTGAGGAATGAAAAGTATTTAATAAAATAACTTAATGTAGAATGAAATAAGTGAGTTTTATAGAATATAAGACTCACTTATAGTTAAACTCATTAGACTTATAAAGATCTAACAATATTTTTTATGAGTTCAGGGCCTTGATAAATAAAGCCGGTGTACACTTGTACTAATGTAGCCCCTGCAGCTATTTTTTCTTTCGCGTCTTCACACTGGCAATACCACCTACACCAATAATAGGCAGTTTATTATCAAGCGCTTTTGCTAATAACTTTATAACTTGCGTACTCTTGTCTTTAACAGGTTGACCGCTTAAACCGCCCTGCTCATTGCTAAACTCAAGGTTCTCAACACCTTCTCTTGATAAAGTCGTATTGGTGGCAATAACCCCATCAATGTTATTTTCAATCAAACATTCAGCAATAGACAATATCTCTGGCTCAGTTAAATCAGGAGCGATTTTTACTGCAATAGGCACATATTTATCAAATTGTTTTGCCAAAGATGTCTGCTCTTCTTTTAATGACGATAGTAATTCACTTAATGCTTCGCCATATTGTAATGAGCGTAAACCTGGAGTGTTTGGAGATGATATGTTAACAGTAATGTAGGTAGCAAAATTATACACTTTACGCATACAGTGAATATAATCATCTTTTGCATTTTCATCCGGCGTGTCTTTATTTTTACCAATATTGATACCAAGCACACCTTTAAACTTAGACTTACGTACTTGATCAACAAGGTAATCAACACCCTTGTTATTAAAACCCATACGATTAATTACCGCATCAGCTTCAGGTAAACGAAATATTCTCGGTTTATCATTTCCAGGCTGAGGACGTGGTGTCACAGTTCCTACTTCAACAAAACCAAATCCCATATCATCAAACGCACGAATACACTCACCGTTTTTGTCTAACCCCGCCGCTAAGCCACATGGATTGGGAAAATGAATGCCCATCGCTTGAACAGGTTTATTCGCAATTTTTTGCTTATAGGGAAAGTTTAAAGGTGTTGCACCTGTCGACTTTAGACTTTTAATGGTTAATTCATGAATGGTTTCAGGATCAAACTGGAAAAAAACTTTACGAATAGCCGAATAGAACATATCACCTCTAAATTATATTATTAAAAAAAATCCCCGCTAGTGCGGGGATTCTATCATTTATTTACTTGGATCGCAGTTTAAACTTAATAACATCAGCTCTCTAAGTGCCACTGAAAACTTAGCAAACTCATGCGTTTGGCCTATTCTGAAATCATCAAGTATATGATTCCAACGTTCAAGTGGTTGTTCATTACTATCAAACCAGCTATCTAACATCGCCTCAACATTTTTGCCTTTCAGATCTGTACGAAGAATAACAGCAGTTATTGATCGTTGCTGCCAATCTAGCTCTTCTCTAAATGAAGCTCTAGCCAGTGCTTGCCAATGGTTTGATACAGGTTGCTTAGTAATTTGATCTAAGAACCAATGTAAGTTCAATCGAGCGCCAAGTTTAAAGTATACGTCTGCGACTAAATCAACTGAGCGACCATCATTATCTGATAATTCAGCAATATCCATAACAGAGAATAATGTACTTAGTTGAGAAATCCGTTTTGCCACTTTTTTAGGTGTGCCGGCATTCACTAAATCGCCTTCTACACGCTTCAATTGCTCAACTTCTTTTTCAATCATGTAGTCATGTAGGTTCTCAGCCATGACCTTAAAAGTAGCTCCATAGTATTTTATGGATTGAGCAATATCTAACGCTTTATTTCTATGACGTAAGAACCAGCGAGTTGCGCGACGTACTGTTCTTCGTAACTGAAATAACATTTCAGTTTGAACCACAGTTGAAATTTTATTATCTAGATCACTGATTGATTTCCAGACATCAGACATTTCAAAAATGGCACTAGCCATGGCATAACAATTGGCTATTTCAGAGACTGATGCGCCTGTTTCTTCATTCATGCGATTAACGAAGTTAAATCCCATGTCATTACCAATATTATTCGCAAGTTGTGTTGCAATAATTTCAGCACGAAGTGGATGGTCTTGCATTTCAGCACTGTATTTATTTTGTAATTGCTTAGGAAAGGCTTCTATCAATAGTCTATCGTGATAAGGGTTTTTCGTAATTTCAGGACAAACTAAATCTTCTTTAAGCACCATTTTGCTATAAGCAAGTAATACAGATAGCTCAGGTCGTGTCAAACCTTTACCTTGTGCTAAACGATCTGCTAACTCTTCATCATTTGGAATAAACTCTAAAGCTCTGTCTAACTTACCGCTACGTTCTAAATCATGTATAAAACGTGTCTGCTCTTTTAGCTGATTCATACCACGTTGATTAGTGATAGATAGCGAATGCGTTTGTCGGTAACAAGAATCTAGTACTATTTCAGATACTTCATCTGTCATATCGTAAAGAATTTTATTACGTTGTTTAACGGTTAAATCACCGCTTTGTACTAAACCATTTAATAAAATCTTGATATTTACTTCATTATCAGAACAATCCACGCCACCGGCGTTATCAACAGCATCAGTATTGATTCTTCCGCCCTTAATCGCATACTCAATACGACCTAATTGCGTTAAACCAAGGTTACCACCTTCACCAACAATCTTCGCTTGTAATTGCGCACCATTAATACGCAAAGAGTCATTTGCTCTATCACCAACGTCAAGATGACTTTCTTTACTAGATTTAACATAAGTACCGATACCACCATTCCAAAGTAAATCAACCTTCATCATAAGTAAGGCTTGAATTAATTCATTAGGTGACATAGTTTGCTTTTGTGTACCAAGCATTTTCTTAATTTGCGGGGTTAATTTAAGTGATTTAGCCGAACGGTTAAATAAAGCTCCACCTTCTGAAATTAAGCTTTGGTCGTAATCTTCCCAGCTACAACCTGGTAAATTAAATAATCTTTCGCGTTCAACGTAAGTTGAAGCAGCATCAGGGCTAGGATCAATAAAAATATGAAGGTGGTTAAATGCCGCTTGTAAACGAATATGCTTAGATAACA
>JAQWHO010000283.1 GCA_029249355.1 Thalassotalea sp. | reverse complement strand
GTCTCCGCGCAGCTATTAATGAACAAGCCATGGATATTGGTATAGAAACCATTAATATTTCAGCAAGTTTTGGTGTGGTTCAGGTGGATATTGCTAAAAGTATTGATGATAATATTAATCATGCTGATATTGCTCTATATGAAGCGAAAAGAAGTGGCCGAAACAAAGTTGTTGCGTATAGCCGTTAAGGCTCATGACTTAATTAACTTCATCAAACTGCAGAAAATAACAATAATAAGAGTATTTAATGGAATCTTTTCAAAAAATTTATCAACGTGCCTGTGAACGAAAAGGTGGTGAACAAGCGTTAACATTATTGCTTGGCGAAGGTAACCAGGATCATTTATTAAAACATTTATCTGATGATCGCCTCTTATCAGCATTTACCAAGAAAATATTCCAAAGTGGCTTTGTATGGCGCGTAGTCGAAAACAAATGGCCAAATTTTGAAGAGAGTTTTTTTAATTTCGACATCGAAAAAATATTAATGATGCCAGAAGAAATGCTCGAACGAAAAGCATCCGATCCTAAAATTATTCGTAACTTTAATAAAGTTAAAACCATCAAAGCCAATGCGCAAATGATTTTTGATGTGCAACAGAATGACTCAGCAGAGTACAATAATTTCGCTGAATTTATCGCGTGCTGGCCTAGTGAAGACATAATCGGTTTATGGACTTACCTAAAAAATCATGGCCAACGTTTAGGCGGTAATACAGGTCCTTACGCTTTGCGCGCATTAGGAAAAGACACCTTTATTCTTTCAAGAGACGTTGAAGCTTATTTTCGTGCGCATGACCTTATCAGTGGCGGCATTCAAACGAAATCAAGCTTGGCAGCAATTCAAAAGTCGTTTAACCAATGGCAACATCAGTCAGACTTTTCATTAAGCCAATTAAGTCGATTAATTGCTTATGCCACCGGCGATAATACCGTTCAAGTTGAATAATAGGTTGTAAGTCTTTAACTTTTTAAATCGTAAAATTATCAACGGTAATATTAAAAATTAGCAAAGCAATTACTCTGATTCATGATGCTTTGCTAATATAATTGATGATCAATATCCAAATTATTTCATTATGGGCAAGTGCCTTGTTCAAAGTAGTTTGCACTAGTTTCAGGCAATGTAGACGTATTGAACACATTATAAAAACCTAAGTTGGTTCTTGAGCCAATAGCTAAGAAATAAAATAAGCTTAAACGATCGACATTAAGTAAATGAGTGGTTAGTCGAGCACGGTCACTAAATTTCAATACTGTCAAAATAAGATTGAGCAGCCCTAAAAGCTGTTTGTGCGGCTGGCGCTCCACAATAAACCGCACTATGTAATAGCACCTCTTGTATTTCTGATTTCGAAGCGCCATTTCTTATAGCACCATGAATATGCCCTGTTAACTCGGTTGGCGCTTTTATCGCGGCCAGCATAGCAATAGTAATTAAGCTCCTCGTTTTTAAATCAAGCTCGGTCCTATGCCAAGTTGCCCCCCAACCATGTTGATTAATAAAGTCTTGCATCGGTTGAGTAAATTCATCTGCGCCATTTTGAGCACGATTAACATACTCATCGCCCATCACTTGACGGCGAATCTGTTCACCTTGAACGGTCATATTTTTCTCCAATTAGTATCATTAATAATTTGGTTAACACTAGGTTTAGGCGAAACATCCTAAGACAATTATGACTAAATTGAATTAGTACCTTAGTACCAACAGCCCTTCATAAGTCGAAGCAGATTAAAAAACTCCGTTTGCACAGACAATGTATTTGAGCCTATGTGCAAGCGATATTAGCGAAAGCAGAGATATTTAATTTTCTTTAAATGCTTTACAATTAAGATCAAAACTCGTCATACGAAAATGATGAAATACCATATTAAATGCATGCATAGTTCCCAAAGGTACACCTTTAATGACTCAGATTGCCGTTGGCTATAAAGATAAAACAGATATTGATTTAGCGAAAAAAATCGCTCACCAGTGGCAACTTAACTATATAGGGGATGTCGCTTCAGTAGATCAGCAGTCAGACTTATTATTTTTGCTACAGGTGCATTTTCAACACGTTGAATTAATCAAGCTCGATGAACCAAAGCTTGGGGCAATAAAAGTTGATTTTGTTGATGGTGCCGTTGCTCATCGCAGAAAATTTGGTGGCGGTAGAGGGCAAGATATCGCTAAGGCTATCGGCTTAAAGCATGGTTTTACTCCTCATGTATTAGATGCAACCGCAGGCTTAGGAAGAGACTCTTTTGTACTTGCTTCACTTGGCTGCAAAGTAACCATGATGGAACGTATGCCAATTGTTGCTGCTTTACTAGAAAATGGCTTAGCTAGAGCAAAGTTAAATCAAGATATTACAGATATCACTGATCGCATGAGCTTAATTTATGCCTCTTCTATCGATGATATGACACTCGCTACAGCACCTGATGTTATTTATTTAGATCCTATGTACCCTCATCGTGAAAAGTCAGCAGCGGTGAAAAAAGAAATGCGCGTATTCCAATCACTGGTAGGTGAAGATTTAGATGCAGATAATTTATTAGCGCCTGCACTCAAGTTAGCAAAATACCGCGTGGTGGTTAAGAGACCTTCTTATGCAGAACCTCTTGATAATAAGAAGCCATCAATGAGTATCAGCATGAAGAAAAATCGTTTTGATGTTTATGTTAATCAAGCAATACCAAAACCTACAGCATGATTACAACAAGCGTTTACTCTCCAAACCCTATCTAAGCTTTTCTTAACCTTATCCAGACTCAGTAATAAAAGCGTAACATTTCTGTCGTAAAACATTCATAAAACTCACATAAACTTCAAATCATATTGTTTCTTCGAGTTCAATTCTGTGCGAGTTTCTAGTTTTTCTAAAATATCAGTAATAGCCATCAGTATTTTTGCCATCATATTTTTAGCCACTATGTATCAGGTCGGCGAATCATTATCCAAAAATCAAGTTCAATATACTGGTTATCAAACACTTAAATCTCTGACAACAATAAAATTTAATCGCACTATTAATAAATATCTACAAAACGGTGATGCGAGTTTATTGAACGAAACCGAAGCACAACTTGACGAAATAATTATCATTGCTGAAAGCCTTGGTATTAAAGCACTTACAGAAAATATTAATACTCAAGCAACATCTCTTAAAAATGACATAGCAACGAAATATCGTGCTATGGGTAAATTAAGTGGAGACCCACTCGCCTTACTTCGCAATGGCGAGCAAGCGATAGCAGCAATTACACTAGAATTAGCCAAATATGCAACGCGAACTACAACGTTAAATACTCAACAAAAAACAGCTTATTTGCAATTAACAAACGCATTGGCGAAAGCACTATACGACTTAGTAAACAGTCGAGAAAAAATGTTTAATGACGATCGTGTTGGAAATCAATCAGTGAAACTTGCATTAAAAGAACTAGAGCGTTTATTGAGTAATATTTCAGTCTTTCCTGCACTAGCCATTTTTCCTGAACTAGATGATGATGATGACTTTTTTGAAGACGACGAAGACCTTGATGATCTAAGCGTTGAAGCACTTGATGAATTAAAGTCACTGGTAAATCGTTATCAAAATGAACTAGATACAACGCTGGCGCTTCAACTACAACGTAAGCAAGGTTTGAAGGTATTAGCGGCTCAGGTAGATGAATTAGAAGGTATTATAATTTCAGGAGAAATTACCGTCGCGAACGAACAGACTTTGATGAACAATACTCTCACCCGAGTTGTGATAGGCTTGCTCACTTTCTTAATCATTTTTCTAGCAACTAATTATTGGCTAATGCGCAGTGTAATTCTCAACCCTTTACGTAAACTTCGTGACAGCTTTGTCACATTAGTAAATGAAGGAAAGGTAAATAACATTACCGGAATTTCCCTCAAAACTGAGTTAGGCGAAATATCAAATAGTTTTAATCAAATGGTGTCAAAACTTGCTGACGAAGATAAACAAAAATCAACACAGTTAAACTTGGTTTCTAACGCGATGCAAACGATGGAAAGCCAGGCTCAAAACATTCTTAATTCGTCATCAAGTACCAGTGAACATTTAGTCATGGTAGACGATATAATGCACGCTTTGTCAAAGGTTACTGATAATGTGAATACGCTTTCACACCAAGTAGTTGATAACGCGCAAGCCACCCAAAGAGCCATGAATGATAGTCAAAACCAAGTAACAGAAGTACTTAAAGCAAGCGAAGAAACAAATGCTGCGGCTAATGCAGGAAAAACATCAATTTTATCGTTAAGCCAATCGGTAGAAAGTGTCGGTACTATTGTGGATGTGATCAGCTCAATAGCAGATCAAACTAATTTACTTGCACTGAATGCAGCAATTGAAGCAGCAAGAGCCGGAGCACACGGACGCGGATTTTCAGTAGTCGCAGACGAGGTAAGACAACTCGCAGGTAAAACACAAGACTCCTTAAAACAAGTCAGCCAGCGTCTTGAACAATTGAATCAAGCAAGTGCTGCCCTCACTGAGAACATTTACGGCATTGAAAAAGCATCGAATCAACAAAAAGACATTGCCGAATTATTAAAAGAAAACGCGGCTAATGTAGTGAATCAAGCAATTACCTCCGCAAATGTAGCAGAAAATACACTAGAACAAATTAATCAACAGCGATTACATTTTTCTGATTTTGAACAAGCGATGATATCCGTAACAACGGAAGTGAATCAATCACGCGAGTTAGCGGAGAACATTTCTAGAGATGTTAGTGCTCAAGTCGGCGATATTAGTAAAACGTTACAGCTAGTAACTAATGACTAAATTTTTCACCACTGGAATAAAATAGATTCGGTGATCCTTTAAATTCAACAACCGAAATTTTCACAACTAATTCGTGCGCAAATCCCTCCAATATTCTAAAATTAGGGGTAGCTTTTTTTGGAGGGATTAGTTCATGGCTAAATCTTTGTGCAAATGGAAAAAAAAAGAAATTGAAAAGGGTTTGCACGAACTCGCTCATATTGTCGATAAGCCTCGATATATTTGTAAGGATTGTGCACGTTGTGCGCATGATAAAGGCTTTTTATGTAAAGCCGTTAAATTACCTCTTTCACACCCAGCATAAGGTTAAATAATGATTGAAGAAAATATGAAACTGCCATCGGGCGAATTACAACAATTATCAGATGGCAATATGATCAGCCACAATACCGATGAATTGTTCGCTAACAAAAAAGTAGTACTTTTTGCCGTGCCTGGCGCATTTACTCCAACGTGTTCTGTTGCTCATTTACCTGGATATGTAGTGTCTGCCGATGAGCTTAAAGAAAAAGGTGTTGATGCGATAATCTGTTTATCAGTCAATGATGCTTTTGTTATGAATGCTTGGGGAGAAGCACAAAATGCTGAAAATATTATGATGCTTGCTGACGGCGACGGTAGTTATACCAAAGCATTAGGTTTAGGCATGGAAACAGCTGGGTTTGGTGGTTTTCGTTCTCAACGTTATGCCATGATTATTGATAATGGCGAAGTAACAAGCTTACACATTGAAAAACCAAAAGAATTTGAAGTGAGTAAGGCTGAATCTATATTGAAGTTTCTTTAATGAAATCTAAACAAAAACAATTTGCATTAATAGTTCATTGTTTTTGTTAGTGTTTTTCATTATCCAACTTGAATTCCAACGCTATTTAAGGCAAAATTCCGACATAGTCACTGACCAAATACATTAAACATTTATAGGGAAAACCATGCTAAAACCTGAAATGGTAAAACAATTAAACCAGCAAATAAATTTAGAGTTTTATTCGTCAAATTTATACTTACAAATGAGTGCTTGGTGTGAAGAGCAAGGGTTTGAAGGTGCTGCTGAATTTATGCGCAAGCATGCTCTTGAAGAAATGGATCATATGACGCGCTTATTCACTTACGTAAGCGAAACCGGCGCTTTACCTATTTTAGGCGCTATTGATGCTCCACCTCATGAATATGAGTCATTAGCTGATGTGTTTGAAAAAACATATAAGCATGAATGTGAAATTACTGAGCAAATAAATACCTTGGCTCATCAAGCATTTACAAACCAAGATTACTCTACCTTTAACTTTTTACAGTGGTATGTTGCTGAGCAGCACGAAGAAGAAACATTATTCAAAAGTGTACTCGATAAAATTAACTTGGTAGGTCATGACGGTCACGCATTATTTTTTGTTGATAAAGATTTAGCTGAAATGGCTAAAACATCACCAACAAGTATTATGTCAAACCCGCCAGCATAATTTTCAGTTATCATGTTAACTCGATATAGCAAGGCTTCTATTTAAGAAGCCTTTTTTATATTTGTTATCACCCTACTACCAGATAATAACCTTGCCCTCTCATTGATTGAATGCACAAACCAGTCGAATATTTAAGCAACTTTTTTCTTAAGTTTGAAATATGCATATTCATCGTTTGCTCTTTGTGTGCTGCACCTTGGAATAATTGCTTATTAATGGTTACTCTTGGTAGTAAGTTAGGCGAATGTATCATTAATAAATTCAAAAGGTTAAACTCTAATCCGGTTAAATTTATTTCGCTATTATTTACCTTAACTTGCCGTGTTCCCGTACAAAGCTTGAGACAACCCATCGCTTTTATTTCTTGCTTAACACTATGATTACTTAAACTCATTTTAACCCTTGGTTAACGCTAGTATTATTCTGAACTACGGCTGAAAAGGTTCGCTTTATAACCCGTACCTGATGTTTGGCTATTTTCAATCACAATGAATTGATCTGTAGAGTCTTCATCGAGAATTAATTCAAAAGAATCTAAAATGATGTTGCTACTATTTTCTTGGGCAACTACATACACTTGATAAGTATTATTATTTAGGTATAAAGTTTCATGATCTGCAAAACTAAATGAGCGGTGGTAATAAGCGCTATCAATCGTTTCATCATTTCTCACAAAGTAAATATTTACTAAATTAAAATCTTCATTATCTGCTAAATTTACCGCTGTGATTTCATGTCCATAAATACTGGTGTTATCACTGCTATCAATCACTAACGAATGAATAGTGACTTCTTTTTCATCAACAATACCATCGCCATCTTCATCAACATTACCGTCGCCATCATTATCTACATTCTCTTCATCAGCGTAAAAGAAAACGGTTTTATTGGCATTTTCTGACAATGAAAGTAAATGATGACTCACCAAAGAAGTTTCGGTATTACTTGCCAATAAAGACAAACTATAATCGCCACTATCTACGTTTAAAGCTTCGCTTAACTGACCGTAATTCAATAATTCTATCTCTGGCGTATCGTCAATTTCATTCACGTGCAACGTAACATCGCCTTGATATGCAGGTAACAGATCGTTCATAGAAATGGCGTTATAAACACGAAAACGTGCTTCAGCATTAAAATCAATATATTCAACCCGGCTAGAATTAGAGACTTTGTCCATAATAAAAGGTGATGAACCGACTCCGGTATTTTCTCTGATCACCATAATATATTGAGCCGAATAGTAATAATCGACAGCATCGGACTGATAAATAACCTCATCACTTCCTGCATAAGTGATGTAATAAACATAACTTCCTTGGTCAAATTTTTGATTTTCAGAAAGCTCTTTATTTTGATAAC
Organism: Thalassotalea sp.; assembly: GCA_029249355.1. Lineage (GTDB taxonomy): Bacteria > Pseudomonadota > Gammaproteobacteria > Enterobacterales > Alteromonadaceae > Thalassotalea_H. The sequence goes on along the minus strand of JAQWHO010000283.1, from coordinate 10,047 downwards.
TGCCTAACAGCTCAGCTTCATTAAAGGTTTCGTCAGATTCAGAAATATACACATCGATTACTGAAGTATTGGTACTGACATTAAGCACATTAAAATTAAATAACGAATAAGTATCATCATCGTCATCATCTATAACGGGAATATCATAAACGACGACATCTGGCGCAGTAACATCATCATTAAGCACCACTAATTTTAAGGTGTTTTTTTCAATAGAGAGTTCACTTTGGTAGATCATCTCAAGCTCACTTCGCACAGAACTATCGCCATCTTGCCATGCAAGTTCATAAAAATAATCGTTAATATCTATCTCATATGTACCTAATGCCTCGGTATAACCAACACTCGAAAAGGTAATTTCTGTTTCATCATCTTCACTAGTATCTAAGTCTTCATCAATGGTTAGATAAATTGCAGGAGAATTTTTCGATGCATTATAGAATTTAATATACCCAGGATTATTATCATCATCACTATCACTCGAATTACATGCAGTCATACCAAAAATCACTAAAGAAGCGAGACAAGACTTCGCTAAAATTTGTCGACCTAAACCTATTTTCACTTTCATAAACTACCTATTAAATGTTATTAACTTTTCAATGAGGCAATAGACGTATGTCAGCAACATAAGTTCTCCTCTTTACACAATCTTTGCAGTTCTTTAGTTTTCTTTACTTAAAGACAAACTGAAACACTCATTTCTATACAAAAATCGCCATATGTACCTAGCTTTCAATATCCACGCTGGTTCAACGTGAGCAAAAATCCTATAATGCCTTTAAAGAAAGAAGTTGGGTTTAATGTGCAACAAGTAGATACGTTAATTATTGGCGCTGGTGCAGCAGGTTTAATGTGTGCAGCCACCGCAGGCTATCGAGGAAAATCAGTAGTCGTAGTAGATATGGGCAAAAAACCCGGTCGAAAAATTCTCATCAGTGGCGGTGGTCGTTGCAACTTTACCAATGAAAATGGACTGCCAGAAAACTACCGTTGTAAAAACCCACATTTTATTAAATCCGCATTAAGCCGCTACAGTGCTCAAGACTTTATCGAATTAATAGAACGTCATGGCGTGGCATATCATCATAAAACATTAGGACAATTGTTCTGTGATGACAGCGCACAAAATATTGTTGATGTTTTGATGACCGAGTGTGAATGGGCAGGCGTTCAAGTAAAAATGCGTAATGAAGTACTTTCAGTTGAAAAGCACGCTGAGCATTTTATTGTCCGTACGACAGAAGAAGTTTTTCAGTGTCAGTCAGTAGTTGTCGCATCTGGTGGCTTAACTATGCCTAAATTAGGTGCCACTCCCATTGGATTTAATATCGCCAAACAATTTGGTCTAAACGTTTTACCAACAACCGCAGCCTTAGTGCCTTTTACATTGCACGATCACGATAAACAACGCTTTGACGGATTGTCAGGCATCAGCATCCCCACTCAAGTAAGTAGTGAATGCGGAGCACAGTTCAAAGAAAATATATTATTTACGCATCGTGGATTATCAGGTCCAGCCATTTTACAAATTTCATCTTTTTGGCAAGCAGGCCAAGCCGTTACTATTAATTTACTCCCTGACATCTCTATTAATGAACTTATTGAGGAATGGCGAGAGCAAAACCCGCAAAAATCATTAAAGAATATGTTGAGTATCATTTTGCCAAAGCGTTTTATAGAAGCAATGGTCAGTCATGCCGAAATCATTGATAAGTCGATAAATCAATTAAACAAAGCTGACATCAGCCAATTAAGTCATTACCTTCATCATTGGCAAATAAAGCCGAACGGTACCGAAGGATATCGAACGGCTGAAGTAACCCTTGGTGGTGTTGATACCGATGAACTTTCTTCTAAAACATTTGAAAGTAAAAAAGTACCTCATCTTTTCTTTATTGGTGAAGTTATCGACGTAACCGGTTGGCTTGGGGGCTATAATTTTCAAGCCTGTTGGGCACAAGGTGTAGCGTGCGGGCAAGCTGTTTAAAGCCAAGGCTACATTGGCAAGCGTTTTGCTTAGCGAAATATAGATTTCTTGTTGTTTTAATTCGGATCACGTAATGTTCAATGAGTCAGATTTGTTAATAAATAGCGTCAGTTTAATTCGTAGGTATTAAAGTTTTATGAGCCATATTTTAGTCGTAGATGATCGTGCCGACATTCGAATGAGTCTGTCTATTTTACTTGAAGATCATCATTATCAGATTATCGAAGCTGAAACCCCTCAAGTTGCTCAAATAAAATTAAAACAAGAAAAAATTTCGCTGATAATTTTAGATATGAATTACCGTCTTGATACTACGTCGGGTGAAGAAGGTATTCGTTTTTTACAGTGGCTAAAAAGTACCAATATAAACGTTCCTGTGATTGCCATGACAGCTTGGAGTAATGTTGAACTTGTTATTCAAGCGATGCAATTAGGCGCAAAAGATTTCATTGAAAAGCCATGGAAAAATAAGCAGTTACTACATATTGTCGAACAGCAACTTTCATTAAACGCATTACAGCTAGAAAATGAAAAGTTTAAACAACAGTTAAGTTCAAGTCCTACAGCACATTATCAATGGCGTTCGGCTTGTATGTTGCAATTATTAGATAATATTCACACGGTTGCCGCTACCGATGCCAATATTTTACTTACAGGTGACAACGGTACCGGAAAAAGTGAACTGGCTAAAAGCATTCATCAACTATCCGCAAAAGCTAATCATCCTCTTATATCAGTCAATATGGGTGCAATTTCAGAATCGTTATTTGAAAGTGAAATGTTTGGCCACGTAAAAGGTGCGTTTACCGACGCTAAAACGAATCGTATTGGTCGGTTTTCTCTTGCGGATAATGGCACGTTATTTTTAGATGAAATCGCTAATATTCCTCTTACGCAACAGGCTAAAATGTTGCGGGTTTTGGAAAATGGTGAATATGAAGTTTTAGGTTCAAGCAAAACACAGTTTTCCAATTGCCGTATTATTAGCGCAACCAACGCTGATTTTAAGCACTTAATCGCTCATGATAAGTTTAGAGAAGACCTTTATTATCGTTTAAATACTATTGAATTGAGACTCCCTTCTCTTCATGAAAGGAGCCAAGATATTATTCCGTTAACACAATTTTTTATCGCTAAGTTTAGCCAAAAATATCATCGCGATTACTGTGAGTTAACTCAAGGTGCGCAACAAGCACTTATTGACTATCATTGGCCAGGAAATATTCGAGAATTAAGTCACCTCGTCGAAAGAGCAGTGTTATTAAGTACTAATCAATCCATTGATATTGAAGATTTAAGATTAACCGCCAATAATCCTAAAATTGAATTGCCGTTAATGACATTACGTGATGCCGAGATTAATTTAATCAAAAAAGCACTTTTACAAACTGACAATAACATCCCTAAAGCCGCTAAATTATTGGGGTTAACTAAATCTTCAATGTACCGCAGAGTTGAGAAATACGAACTTGCTTAAAATTAATTCGTTAGAGAAATTTTTATCCATCAAACTATTTATATTTGCCTTACCAAGTTTGGTTTTTTTGGCTTTATTTGAGTGGCAGGCAGGCATACATTGGCAGTGGATTGTTGTTTCAAGCTTTGCTCTTTTGCTCTTTATTATTTGGTCTATCGCTGTAATTAAATTTCGAGTAATGCGTGCTTTCACCAGAGCGGGCTTGCACTTAGACGCAATTAAACAAGAAGATTATAACCAATTTGCAAAGTCATCTTTTCCTCAAGGTAAAGTTAAAGCTTTTCATCAACAACTCAACCAATTAAGTGAACATTTACAACATCAAAAGTCGAGTTATGATCAGCATATCTTTCTCGTTTATCAGTTAATTGGCCAGCTCGACTCACCCATTATGGTATTTAATCAAAAACAAAAATTGAGTTTTGCCAATGACGCGTTTTTTGTTTTATTTAAACAACCGTGGCAAATGTATCGTCAATCTTCGCCTGAACATTTAGGGCTCAGCTTCGATGGTTCAACTTGGCACTACCAGCGCGCTAATAACAAATGGCAAGTTAAGCACAGTCAATTTATCGATAACGGTGAAATGCACCAATTGCTTGTTTTTATAGATATTGAATCAGCACTACGTGATGGGCAACTTCAAGCTTGGCAACAAATTATTCGTGTGCTTAGCCATGAAATTAGAAATTCTTTAGCACCTGTTTCTTCAATGGCAGAAACGTTAGCAGATAAATGTCTGATTGAACGAGATAAAAAAGTATTAGAAGTGATCACTGAGCGATGTCAGCATCTACAAAGCTTCGTTGACCGATACTCTACATTATCAGATAAAAAAGAGTTAAACAGACAAAACGTATCTATTAAGGAACTTTGCCAATCACTCAGTAAATTATTTATTAATTTTCCCATTACGTTCGATTTTTCTGTTAATTTTCTTTGGGCAGATCTTGTTCTTTTTGAACAGGTCCTCATCAACTTGATCAAAAATGCCAAAGAAGCAGAAGCAACAAATTTACAAATAAATTTTTCTGAACATGAACAACATTTCATTATTGAAATGATCGATGATGGACATGGTTTTGCAAATATGGACAATTTATTTGTACCATTATATTCAACAAAATCTGACGGTCAGGGAATCGGTTTAAGTTTTTGCCGAAATATTATTGAGCAACATCAAGGTATAATTGAGCTTCATAATAATGAAGAGAAAGGTGTAACCATTATGATTATCTTGCCATTACCTGTATCTAAAGCGCTACCTAAAAAACAAAAGGTGTAAGACAGTTCGATAATGGGACTTTTTGGTTCGATATCGGAATAAAAACAGGAAAAACCAACTAAGCAATTGTTTTTATAGAGGAACATTTACAGCTCAACAAAATCAAACTGTGCATATTTTAACCGAAATATTGATTGAATTACAAGAATAAATATCTTTAAGTGTCAATAAATGAGATGATTTACTCTTATAAACACATAAAAAATATAATTTTCAAACAACAGAAATTACAACCAAACTTTAATCTACCCAGAACTTAATTAAGGAATAATAATGAAATTAATCACTAAAGCGTCAGTTGCTTTTGCTCTTGTTTTATCAACATCTATCGCAAATGCTGACGTTGCTAAATCTGAAAAACATGCTCAAAAATCGACAGAACTACGCCAATCAATTTTCTCTTTACTAGGAAGTAATATGGGTCCATTAGGTGGCATGGCAAAAGGAAAAATCGATTTTGATGTCAAAGCAATTGAAAAGCATGCCTTAAGAATTAATCAACTTTCTTACATGATTGCTGATTACACCCGCACCGATACTTCAACATTTAATGTAAAAACAGATACGTTGAATAAAGTTTGGCAAGAAACCGATTTATTTGCAGAAAAAATTAAAGCGTTAAATGAATCATCAGCTAACTTAATGAAAGTAGCGAAAACAGGGGATGAAGGAGCAATCAAAAAAGCCATTGGCGGTGTTGGAAAAAGCTGTGGTGGGTGTCATGATGACTTTAAAAAAGATTAAATAACCTGAGTTGTAGTTAAGCATAGAATGAAAAAAGAGGCAGTATTCACTGCCTCTTTTTCTACAATTGTATTTAACGAGAATTGCATAATAATAGTGCTTAATAATAATATTCTTCAATCACTGGCGCATTGATCACCACCAACCAATAAACAAAACCTACAACCACAACAGCAATAATAAAAGCGATTAAAAGCCTTGAGTGGGCTATCCCATCATTTTTTCCAATATTTAATTTTTTTCCATTGAACATCGGTTTTATTAAGTTCTGCTTTTTGATAATCAAATAATATAATACCGCAAAAATATGTAACCCCGATAAAGTTAAAATAATATTAAAACCATTACTGTGAGTAGTCTTTAGTAACTTTTCAAAAGACTCACTAAGCGTGCCATTGTATGGACCAGCTGAAAAAATGTCATCGCTAATAAATAAACCACTTGTTGCTTGTAATAAAACGGCAAATAAAATAAATACCACCATTAAACTACCTAAAGGATTATGCCCAATATAAGCTTTCGCTTTTCCAAGTCGAAAGTCATGAATATAAGCTTTTAACTCGCTAATACTCGGAATAAAGTTTTTAAACTGTGCGTATCTAGTCCCCCAAATTCCCCAGAGCACTCTAAATAACACAAGTGATAAAGCGGTATAACCCAATTTCATATGAATTTCGATCAAATCATTATCTTGATCAGACGTATACCAAAGCGCAACAAGTACACAGACAAAGCACCAATGAAAAATTCTAACGGGTAAGTCCCATACTAACTGTTGTTTAACCATATTATTCATCCACAAAAACATCTCCACTGTCGTAGTATATCGATTCTATTGCACTAATTAATACTTTTGCTATAGAAAGTTATATTTCAAGGTTCACAATCATTATCTTTAGTTCGTTTTCGAACTTATTAATATTTATACCATTTCAAAAGCAAACTACCCCATTGAATTAAAAGGATTTATTACTTGGCATGATTATCGCTATTTGAGCCATATAGATAAGAATATAAAAACATTTGGAAAAATTCACATTATGGATATCGCCAAGAAAAAGAATAACGAGCGTCTATCAAGCAAACGAAAATTGATTATTGCTGTGATTGCTTCTTTGTTGGTTTTAGGTATATTTGCAAAAAATCCCCTTGATAACGTGGTCTTATATAAAAAGGATTTACTGATAAGCGAAGTACAACAAGGAGATTTAGCGATTACTGTTGATGGCTATGGAAAATTGGTCTCTGAGAAATTACAGCTGATCACAACATTAACACAAGCAACCGTCGCTGAAATAATATTAAAACCTGGCGCCATTGTTAATAAAAACAGTGTTATCGTGAAATTAGCTAATCCAGAACTACAATTCGCTCTAGAAAATTCTGAACAAGAACTTGCTCAACTCAAAGCAAATTTAAGACAGCTCATCGTGAATCATAAAAGAGAATTATTGACTGAACAGGCTGTTATCGCGGAATTAGAATCTCGATATGAATCAGCAAAATTAAAACGAGCCGCAGAGCAAACCTTAGTAGAAGACGGCATAGTTTCAGAGTTAACCTTTAAGCAAAGCCAACTAAACGAAAAACAACTAAAGCAACGAATGACGATATTAACACGAAGGTTACAACAACTTTCTGTCGTGCATGAAGAAGCGATCAATATTCAAGATGAACGCATTAAGCAGCAATTAGGTCGATTGAATATAGCTCAAAATAGGTTAGATAAATTGCACGTTAGAGCTGGGTTTGATGGTGTATTGCAAAGATTATCCGTAAATTTAGGCCAAAGCTTAGCGCCAGGTCAAGAAGTTGCTTTAATCGGTAGTAATCAAGAATTAATCGCTGAAATTAAAGTATCGCAAAATCAAGCATCACTTGTGCAATTAGGCCAAAAAGTAAAAATTGATACCCGACAAACCATTATTATCGGCACAGTTTCTCGTATCGACCCTATTGTTGAACAAAACACGGTTAGAATTGATGTATCGTTACCCAAAACATTACCAGAAAGCGCAAAACCACAGCAAAATATAGACGCTGAAATTATTGCTAAAACCTTGATAAACATTAAATACATTGAAAGACCGGCCAACATACAATCGCAATCATCAGTATATCTATACCAATTAAATGAAGGTCAAAATAGTGCCACAAAAAAATCAATAATGTTGGGTGAAAAAACTGGACGCTACATAGAAGTATTGTCTTCTGTAGGTAAAGGAGAGCAATTTATCATTTCAGATTTATCAAATTATAACGCGACAAACATAACGCTTAACTAACACAAGATCAGCAATAGATTTAGACACTTACTAAACGTAATATAAAAATATAAAGACAAAAGGACATAAGATGAACGAATTACTCAAGATAAAAAACCTTGCTAAAATTTTTGAAACTGAAGAGCTAGAAACACATGCATTAAAAGCTATCGATCTTGTGATCAATAAAGGTGACTACGTTTCTATTTCTGGACCTTCTGGCTGTGGTAAATCAACATTACTTTCCATAATGGGACTATTAGATTTTGCCACAAGTGGCGACTACTTTATCGAAGGGGCTAATGTTACTGAGCTTTCTCTGGATGATGCAGCAGAAGTAAGAAATGCAAAAATTGGGTTTATATTTCAGTCATTTAACTTGATTGACGAATTATCGGTATTCGACAACGTTGCGCTACCACTCAGATATCATGCCGAAAAATTTAACAATGACGCAATCATAAAACGAGTAACAGAGTGCTTAGAACAAGTCGGCTTATCTCACCGCATCAGTCATAAACCTAATCAGTTATCTGGTGGACAACAACAGCGTGTTGCTATAGCGAGAGCACTAGTTGCAAACCCTGCGATCTTATTAGTGGACGAGCCAACAGGTAACTTAGATTCAAAAGCCGGTGACCAAGTGATGGATCTTTTAGAAACCCTCAATAAAAGCGGTACAACAATTTGTATGGTTACGCATGATCCTCGTTATGCTGACATGGCAAAAACCAAAGTACGATTACTCGATGGTACGATTTTAAAAGCGCCTACAGAAAAAATGACTGGCTAGTCAGTAAACTTATACAGAGAACAATCAGATGAATTTATTTTTCTATCAACTTAAACAAGCGTATTTAAGCCTTAAGCAAAAACCGGGCTTTGTTTTTAGTGTTGTTTCTACCATGGGCATCACTTTAGGTGCTCTGTTGTGCGTTTTAACACTCGCTTATGTCATGCTGATAAAGCCATTGCCTTATCCAGATCAAGAACGGTTGTTTAACGTTGAACATCAGCTGGTTAATCAAGGTGAAGTTGATGGCAATGCCTTTACTTATCCAAATTTGATGCACCTGTTTGAGCATCAAACAATTTTTGAACAAACAGCACTGTTATATATTGATGGCGCAGTGATCACCTCAATCTCTTCTGAACCAATGGCAGGAATATCATATGTCACACCAAAATGGTTTGATTTATTTGCCACTAAAATGGCATTAGGTAGAACGTTTAATGAATCAGAAAAACTCAACAGCTATCAACCCGTCGCTATTTTAAGTTATGAAATGTGGAAAACCGAATTTTCCGGTAACAACAATATCCTCAACCAAAAAGTCTCCTTTGGCGGTAAAAGCTTTAAAATTATTGGCGTTGTTTCTAAAGATAATATTGAGCTGCCATTGGCAGGAGCAGGCTTTAAGACACAATTATATATCCCTTGGGATTTTAATACTGTTAATGAAAGGGACCGAAAAGCTTGGGGTAATGACGATGGAGGATTAATGTTTATTGGCAAAATTAAAGCCAATCTTTCGGATAGTCAATCAAACCAACAACGCAATCAATTACTAACAAAACTCATTAATGATAATTGGCAAGAACAAGTGAATGCCGATGAGTTTTTTAAAGGCTGGACCATTAACCTTGACGCGATTCCCCTAAAGTCTTATGTCGTTGCCAATGGCGAAAGAAGTGTTGTTTTATTATTGATTGGCGCTTTAGGACTGGTTGCCATTGCTTGCGCTAACATCGCCAATTTATTTATCTCTCGTACTGCAGAACGCCAGCAACAACTTGCTATTTGCGCTGCTGTAGGCGCATCAAAAAAACAATTATTTAGTAGCATTTTTGCTGAAACAAGTTTACTGATGTTGCTTTCAATTATCGTCGCCCAAATATTTACCTCTGTTGGCTTTTCAGCTTTACATTATTTTTTAGGAGATTATCTCCCCCGAATTAATGAGTTAGGTTTAAATAGCTTTTCCGTACTGTCATCATTCAGTATTTTAGTGATATTAACCTTAACTTTTTCTCATCTTTGTCGAAAAATGATCAACTATCACGCATTAAACACTACGTTACAAACAAGTGGAAAAGGCAACGGTATACAAGTTTCAAAAAGTGTTCGAAATATACTCATCACAAGCCAAATAGCGGTTGCCACTGCTTTAATCTTTATCAATATTGTCTTATATAAGGATGCTATTGAACTCGTAGAGCAACCTTTAGGATATGACACTGAAAACATATACGCTGCCGTTCTAGCTTTACCAAATATTGAACGTTC
>JAQWHO010000282.1 GCA_029249355.1 Thalassotalea sp. | reverse complement strand
AGTCATATCGCCTTTTTCTACAGCGTCGACAACTTGTAATTTAAAGCCTAATGAATAATCTCGTTGTGTTCGTTTAGTCGGTGTATTGTTTGACTTGGTCATAATAAGTCCTAAATGTGTAAACACATTTCAGGACGAGACATCTAATGAAAAAAAAGCTCCACCTTATGGTGGAGCTTTTTTCGTGCAATAACCTAGTTACTAAATTAACTAACGATTATTCTTTTTCAGTTACTGTCATTGTTTTAGTCACGCCATCTTCAAACGCGAAGATGTAAGTGCCCGCTGGAATGTCAATAAGGATATTATTATTTGAGTTAACTAAAGTTAAAGGTTCACCTAGCACAACTGCCGTATCTGCTACTTCAACACCATAGTTATAACCCAAAGTTCCACCCCAACCTTCATCAGCTACTTTAAATTGTGCACCACCGCCTGGGTAGTTAACTTCTAAAGAGTAGGTATGTGAAGCTTCAGCACTATTGCCTTCATCACTAGGCATAAAGGCCAATTGGTTGCCTGCATCAGCACCCCAGCCCGAACCTGTTACGCCACCACGTAAATAAATAGGTGCTTCAGATACTTTAACTATAGGGTCTGCGGTAGCAAAAGACACTTCAAATTTATATGAAGTAGACTTTTCAACTGATACACGCATGTTACCGCCATCATTTTCTACGGTTTCACCTTCATCAGAAACTGATACTTCATTGTAACCTAAGTTAACAGGGCCCCAGTTTGCATCAGCAAATTTAAAGGCATGATTACCACCAGCTTCTAAGCCGTAAACCACACTGTATGAACGAGAATCGCCATTCCAAAGCATTTCATCAGTTGCCCATACGCCCCAGCCATTCACTGAACCACGAATATAAACCTGATCAGAACCCCACGGTAAAGCTGGTTTGATTTCAATCATCGGAGATGCAGGGTTAGATAGATTTAAAATAAAATCATATTCAGCCGCACTTGAAGTGAAAGCAAGTGCACCACCGCCATTCATTAATGATAACGGAGTGTTTTCCATAACTACGTTGTCATTTTCAATTGCGCCAACTGCGAAGCCCGATGCTTCATCAGCAATTGTGAAACTGTGCGTTTCAGCGGCTAATGCCATTCTTACTACATAATTACCGTTAGTTGTGTATTGAAGTTGAACCGTTTCAGCACCAATAGTTAACATTGGGAAAGCGTCTACAGGCACTTCTTTAATAGTTAATTCTGTGGCGGCAGGGTCAGCAGCATTAACTAAGAATTGATAAATTTTATCCTTGGTTAATTCTACTTTCATGTTTTGTCCGATGCCTTCACCAACAGTCATCGCAATTGTTGCACCAACAGAAGATTGATCACCATCTTTAATGCTGCCAAAGCTACTAGCTTCAGACCAATCAGCGTCAGCTACCTTAAAGTCATAATTCGCTGTGCATGTTTCAGCAGGAGACTCTTCGGTTGCTTCTGTGATTTCACATTCAGTCATATAAGTATAATTAATGCGGTATTGGCCTTCACCTACATAAGCTAGTTTGCCGCTTTCTTCAGCACCCCAACCGTTAAAACCACCACGGATATATAGATCTGTCGTTTCAGGATCAAAAACAGCAACACATTTTGAAGCAATATCCACTGCAGCAACACCAACTGCAACATAACCTTCAGGACAAACGAGTGCTTGACCTAAACATTGCTCGCCAGATTCATCTGCTTCCATACCCCAACCACAAGATTTTAAACCTGAAGAGGCTTCAGCGCCAAAGAAAGGATGTTGGTTGATAATTAATAAACCGTCTAACACGTTTACTGGGAAATCATCATGAGCGTATGCGTTTTTATCTATATTGTGTAATGCTATATCTCCAGAAGGCCCAATAGGCATTGTTAAATCACTGTCTGATATTTTCTTACCTGTTGAAGTATCATTAAAGATAATATTTGCACATGTAGATGGAGTATCAACAAGATTAACTATCCAATAAGCACCATAATTATCATCAACACCTGCTAAATCTGCACCAGTAATTCCCCACTGAGGAGATATGCTGTCATCGGCATAAGCGGTACAGTCATCATTATTCCATGTGTGAATAACTATGTTTTCATACAAAGCGCTATTATCTGCGCCTTCAACATGGTCTTCATGACGGTAATATGCAACTGCTTCGCCTGCACCTGCCACATATTCAGCTGCCGGAGCATCTTCAATTGGGTTAGATTCAGGAATGATACAATCGTAGTTACCCGATTCATCAATTTCTTTATAGTTAGGACATGATAATGGCGGCGAATAACAAATTTCTTGTCCGTCCATTGCCGCTGTGGTTGCATTTACAGAGCGATTAATTCGTTGCGAGGCGCCTAAATAGTTTGCAGGTGGTATAGCGGCAAACCATGAATCAAACCAAGCGTCAAAGTCATCGCCACGAACTATATCTTGGCCTTTCGATATTTGAAATGCTCTTGCTTCTTCTTTCGCTACAGCTTGACGTTCAGTTTCTTCTATCGTTAAACCGAGTAGGCTGTATAAATCAAGACTTTCGTATTTAAAGCTAGCTTCCCAAGAAGCTTCTTCTTCTGCTGTCCAAGTACCGCCAGCATCAGCTAAAGCTTGTGCCTTAGCTTCGCCTTTAGCTGTGGCTAAAGCACTTTCTTCAGCCTCTGAAAGCGCATAAGAATCAGCACTAGCAATTTGAACGATTTCAGGGTTTTTACACCATAAACCAGTTTCTTCAAATACATTTTGTATTTCTGGGGTTGGCTCACTGCCTCCACAACCTGTTAAGGCAGTGCTGGTGGCAATTATTGCACTAAGCATGAGCGGCTTAATTTTAAATTTCATGGGTATATAACTCCATTAACTATCTCTTTGTTTTAGTTTATGTGTATATAAATAGCAATTTAAACCTTTGTTTATAATATATAAATAATTATAAACGCACTTCGCTGCTTAAGTTAAGGTTTAGTCAATTTGTTACTTGAATTCCGAGTATTTATTTTTTTTGTAACAGCTTAAAAAGTACACCAGCTTTTATTTTTTGTACATGTTTTAGCGTCGAAATCTCCTTGGAAACGCTATGAATACGTATGCATCTATCAATGTCATGTTTTGGTTAAGTTATGAATACGTATGCATTTAACAATGCCTTGTTTTTTGATTTGGTTGTTTTACACTCAATTTGCTGCCGAAAAAAATAATGAACATGAAACCAAACATAAATAGTGTATATAAAGTTAATTCCGATACAAAAAATGTTAACAAAACTGTATTAATGCTTTTACATGAAATGCATTAAACATCTATAAAATTTGTTTAAGGATTACACATGAAAAAATTTAAGCCTAGTGCACTCTCAATTGCACTTATGCTTGGGGGAGTACAAATTGCAGCGGTGCCTGCTTTTGCTTTTGCAGAAGAGGCTATTACTCAAGAAGCACCTGCCCAAGAAAATAACCAAGATGAAGAAGTAGAAGTAATAGAAGTCACAGGCTTTAGAGGCAGTGTAATAAAGTCTCTAAATACTAAGCGATTTTCAGATACTGTAGTCGATGCTATCTCCGCAGACGACATTGGCGGTTTACCTGACGTTTCTATTGCTGACTCATTAACACGATTACCTGGTGTTACTTCTGTACGTATTGATGGTCAATCAAGTGAACTAAACGTTCGTGGTCTATCTGGTGGATTCGTTTTTTCTACATTAAATGGTAGAGAAATGGTATCGACTAGTGGTGGTCGTGCCATACAATTTGATATTTTTCCTTCAGAATTAATTCATCAAGCACAAGTTTATAAATCTCAAAAAGCGTCATTAATTGAAGGCGGTATTGCTGCAACAATTAATTTAGAGACTGCTAATGCTTTGGAGATGGAAGAAGAAAGTAAATTAAGAGCTTCTTTACACGGTAATTATAATAAAGCCGCTGCTGATAATAATGATTCAGATAGCCTAGGTCGAAGACTGACACTTTCTTATCAAACTAAGTTCCTTGATGATACTTTAGGTCTTTCTGTTGGTTGGGCAAATATGTTCCAGCCTACTGTTTCAAGTCGTTTTGTTAACTATCAATTTGACGAAGAAGACTTATCTGCAGCATATGATGGTGCACCTGAAAGTATTTTAGTTTCATCGGGATTTGAAATTAACGAACGTGGCGGTGAAGATGAGCGTGATGCGTTTGTTTTAGCCTTAAATTATGAACCAAGAGACGATTTACGTTTTCAATTAGATGCATTTCATTCTAAATTTGATTCGAATAAGTGGGACCGTGGTTTACGTATTTCTGGTATTAACAATATTGCCGTTCCTGGCTCTACGCTATTA
>JAQWHO010000281.1 GCA_029249355.1 Thalassotalea sp. | reverse complement strand
TTTATTTTCAAAGACAAAATGTAATAGACAGCCAAGCATACTCGTTTCCAGATACTAATAGAGGACGTAAAAATTTCACCTATGAATTCGCGCCAATAATGGTTGATAATAATCAAGGGCAAAGTTTACGAACTAGCGCTTATCTTTCAAATAATTATGATTTTCTTGCGAGTGAAAATAATCTTAATGTCGGTGTTGATTTGACCTGGAAGCCACAAGTCAATCAGCAAATTATTGCGACAATAAACCCAGACTTTGGACAAGTTGAATCGGATGAACTCATTGTTAATTACAGCGCAGTTGAAACATTACGAACTGATAAGCGACCATTTTTTACTGAAAACCAGAGTTTATTTGATGTACGTGGCTCGAATAGTTTAAAACTAATGAATACGCGTCGCATTGGTGGAAATGCTGAACTAGATACAACTCAAGTGCATGATATTATTGCTGCGGGCAAATACATCTACAATGATTCGAATTTGAATGTAGGCGCTCTTTTAGCCAAGGAAGACGATATTACTGAAGGTGATGGTAAAACTTTTGCGAGTGTACGTTGGTATAGTGCACAAGATAACTTGAGTACGGGCCAACTTTTTAACTATGTTGAAAACCCAATTAATGATAGAAAATCTATCGTTTTTAATCAGGATGTTCGGTATCAAGTAACCGACAACATTAATATATTTTCTAACCTAATTTACTCTCATAATGAAGACATTAATGGCAAGGCTATTGGTAAAGGCGCTACCTTTAAAGCGAGTTATGTGCCTGTTCGTCATTGGCAAAACAATGTTGAATGGAGCTATTTTGATCATCTGCTCGATGTTAACGACTTTGGTTACCAGCAGCGTAATAATATTGCTAATCTGTCTATGAATAGTCAATTTGATAATTATCAACATTCCGCCAATAGCCCAATATTACGGACAAGAATGTATGGCGCATATAATTATCAACGCAATACTCAAGGGCTTACGCTAAGAGATGATTGGTACATGAGTTACCTATTGAGATTCAAAAATAAACATACGTTTAGAGTAGGGGGGAAACAGGTTAACCATGGAAATGATGACTTAATTACTTACCAACAAGGTTTTGTAGAAATGTCTAAACAGCAAGACTTTCACTTTTATTATGGCACTCCAACACCAGCACCTTTTTCCTTCAATACTACCTATAATTATTATCAAGAAGGCGAAGCTGATTGGTCAAGTAAAGTAAGCATAAATACTACTACTTATTTTACAGATACTTTAAGGTTAAACGCTAACTACGTATATATTGACAGCAATGACTGGTTAGTTGGCAATACATCAGGCGAAGTAAAACGATATCGTCGTTCTCTTAATAAGGTGTACGCTAAGTTAATTACAAAACTGGGTGATAACTCAGATTTAACGTTAACAACACAATGGTACGCTATGAAAGCGCGCGGTATTGAAACCAGTAATGGTCAATATATAATGGGTGATGATTTCAATGCCGGTCAATTTGCGTTTCAAGCTCGTTATCGTTATTCATTTTCAAACGGATCTCGTTTCTATTTCGCTTACGCGCACAATGGCTTTGATAGTAGTGACGAGCCAGGTATAGGTTACGATAATTTACTGTCAAATGCGGTAGCAAACTCGAACGAAAAGTCATTAACGGCTAAGTTAAATTGGGTATTCTAAATGACTTATTGTTAATTTCGTTGTTTCAACTTTAATTGATAGACATTGGCTTCGTTGCTACTCACTTTGTGGTAGACAAAGGAGCCTTTATTGTCAGAGTTTATCGTCAAAGGATTAATCGACTTACGGGAAAATACAATTGTCTCGCTGCCATCATTATTGACTTTTACCAATGTATCGGGCGCTTCGTTATTTTTATTGAATAGGTAAAGTATTTTATCGTTCATCAACCATGATCTATTCTTTATTTGGTCAAACAATACTTCTGGATTATTAAAATTTTCATCGTAACGAGTCAGTACTTGATTACTAGCATCAGAAATAAACCAGCCACCATTTAATAACTGTGCGGAACCTACATTTGATTTAATTAAATTCAAGTGTTCACTCTCTATATCATAAGCAAACAAAGACCTAGTTTGGCTGTCAATATAACTGACTGAATGTGGGTTTATCCATTGCCATTTTATTTTATCTTCGGCGTCAATGTTAAGCTTGGTTGATTTTTTAGCCTTTATATTGATGATATAAAGGCTTTTGTTTCTTTTTACCAAAAGCCTGTCTGCATTATTAGACCAAACAATTTCATAAATGTAACTTGCTCTTGGAAAGTCACTTAATTGTGAATAGTTACCATCACTGTGTTTTAACCATATTTGTGCTGAGCTTGTTCTTTTTGAAGCAAACGCAACTTCGTTTGAAAGTGGCGACATAACAGGGTTATAGTCAGGAAATGGAGAGTCTATTAATGGTATCTCGTTCCCATCAGATAGCTGAAAAATATCTAGGTCAGTAGAACTGATAATAAACTCTAAAGACTCTTGTGCTTGTACATCGCTTATTTGACTTATCGAGCCTACAGACGTATTAACTAAAACCTGTTGTTCGCCATCTAAGCTATGCTTTAACAGCTGTTGGGCAGGGTGTTCACTTAAGTGATACAAAGCATCACTTTCAAAAGACCACTTAAAATGTGTGATCAAATAAGGCAAGGTTATTTTATATTTTAGCTGTTGGTTATCAAAGTCAAATACGGATAACACCGATTTTTCATCAATTTCAGTCAATTTTGCCCAAAATCGTCTATTTGGGGAAGGCATAGAATAGATACTTCCCATTGTATCAAACGGTAATAATTCTTGCTTATGATCATTAAGGTTTAGTTGCCATGCGCCAGATAAATCTTGCCACATTATTTGATTTGTTTTTTGATCGACAAATAATTCTACTGGATATTTGCTATCACATGTACTGAGTTGAGTTTTATTGGTTGGTGTATTTATCGCGGCTAGTAAAATCGAACATTGGCCGTCACTGTTAAGGATACTGTAAATTAATTTATCATTTTGAATCCATTTAGCTGCACTCAAAGGCGAATTAACGGTAGTTAGTAATTTAGCAGTTGATGAAAGTGTTTGATGAAAAATGCCATAGCCATTGTCAGTATTGCCAGTAAATAGCAGCTCATTATTGTCTGGGCTTAAATGAGCATTACGTTCTAATCCTTGTTTATACGTAATTGCAGATGGTTGTAATTTTATCGATTTAATAGTTTCGTCATCGCTAATATATGAAATCAATAAAAAGGCACCAAAAAATATAATTGTATAGCCTAAGATTCGTAAAAAAATCGAAGCTTTATTCTTTTGTTGAACGGGCATATTAGCTTTAGTTTCAGTATTTAACTCATCACTTTTTCGATGTTTTGAAAGTGAAGGATTGTTGTCTACAGAATTTATGACGTTTGAAGGATGGAGTTGCTCAAAGTCAGCAATAAACTGATACCCTTTTTTAGGGACAGTTTTTATGAATTTAGGCGATTTTGCATTGTCATTTAATACTTTTCTTAATCGCGTAATGGCCTTACTGATTGTATTATCTTCAACGATAATGCCTTGCCAAATATCATTAGCAATTTTCTCGCGGGTAACATGCGTACCATGATGTTTAATTAGCAGTGCTAAAAGTTTAGATTGCTGATATTCCAAGTGAATTTGGTCATCACAATAACTTATTGTCCCTTGTTCTTGGTTGAATTCAAACCCACTAAACTTTATTAACGACGGCACAAGAATTATTTCTATTTTTAATTATTATAATCTGCATGATAATACATCATTAACCAGATGAATATCTCGGTACTTCACTAAGCTAAATTATTTTTTACTTGCATAAACTCTCTAGGCGAGCAATTAAACCAACGCTTAAATGCTTTATTTAAAGAGGCTTGCTCTGCAAACCCTAATTGCGTTGCTACATGTCCTAAAGGAATTTTTTTTAATAGATATTTAATTCTGTGCTGCCGTTCTTCATCAAGTAATTTACTAAAACTAGTATCTTCTCTTTTTAATTTCTTTTGAAGATTTCTCATGCTCATATTTAATGATGAGGCAATTTGTGCCAATGAAACTTGTTCTAAAGAGGCTTTGTTATTGAGTAATTTTTTAACCCGTATTTTTATGGGCTGCAAGCGCGAAAGTTCAATGAGTTGCAGCTCTGACATTCTCAATA
>JAQWHO010000280.1 GCA_029249355.1 Thalassotalea sp. | reverse complement strand
AAACTAAAAATAAATAATAATGCCGCAATGATATAAGCAGCACTGATCAAACCTTGAGATAATTCCATCATATTGCTCCTTATTTCCTAAACATTTTTAACATACGCTTGGTAACGACAAAGCCGCCAACAATATTTATTGTGGCGATTAACACCGCAATCCCCGCTAACACTTGAATAACCGTATTGTCTTGTCCAATTTGCAATAACGCGCCAACAATAATAATTCCTGAAATGGCATTAGTGACACTCATTAAAGGGGTATGAAGTGAATGGCTAACATTCCAAACTACGTGATAACCAATTACACAAGCCAAGACAAACACAGTAAAATGTGAAAGAAAATCCGCCGGTGCAACACTGGCGATCCACGCGAATAACAAACCACCAGCTGCCATCCACCAATGCTTTTTGCTTGATGATGTGTCTTCTTGAACTTCTGCTTTAGCCTTTTCTGGCGTTTTTTGTTTTGCTTGTTGTGGTACTGCACTCACTTGTATTGGCGGAGGAGGGAAAGTAATTTCGCCTTCGTGCACAACGGTCATATTACGAATAACTTGGTCATCAAAATCTATTTTAATATTGCCATCTTTTTCTTTCGATAATAGTTTCATCAAGTTGACTAAATTATTCGCGTATAGTAATGAAGCTTGGTTAGGTAATCGCGAGACTAAGTCGGTATAACCGATAATTTTAACGCCGTTTACATCCGTTATTTTTCCAGCAACGGTTAATGCACAGTTTCCGCCACCACCTGCCGCCAAATCAACAATAACGCTACCCTTTTTCATTGAATGCACCATTTCAGCCGTGATTAACTTAGGCGCGGGTTTTCCGGGGATCATTGCGGTTGTGATAATAATATCAACGTCTTTAGCTTGTTCAGCAAACAACGCCATTTCAGCATCAATAAACGCCTTACTCATTTCTTTGGCGTAGCCGTCACCTGAGCCAGTATCTTCTTCTTCGTAATCAAGTTCTAAAAATTCAGCCCCCATACTTTCAATTTGTTCTTTCACTTCTGGGCGAGTATCAAATGCGCGAACAATTGCTCCTAGGCTTCCAGCAGTACCAATGGCTGCTAAGCCAGCAACACCAGCACCAATGATCATTACTTTCGCAGGCGGTAAGTTACCAGCTGCAGTAATTTGTCCTGTTAAAAAACGACCAAAGGCATTAGTCGCTTCAATTACCGCACGATAGCCAGCAATGTTAGCCATAGAGCTTAACGCATCTAATGACTGTGAACGTGTCATGCGAGGAACCATTTCCATCGCAAGCGTGTTTACAGACTTTTCTTTTAATAAGGATAAGAGATCCGGACTTTGCGCAGGAGCAATAAAGCTCACCAAGGTTGCGCCATCAATTAATTGAGCCGCTTCATCTAAAGTAGGTGCATTAACTTTGAAAATAACATTATTTTCCCAACATTTTTTCTTAGTAACAATTTCTGCGCCCGCATCAATAAACTCTTGATCAGTAAAGCTGGCTTTTATCCCTGCACCTTTTTGTACTTGTACACAAAAACCAAGTTTAATAAGTGCTTTAACAGCATTTGGAGAGCTAGCAATTCGATTTTCACCGCGCAGTGATTCTTTTGGGATTCCTATATTCATAAGCCACCTTTTTGATTGTGCGTATTTGTATTTTATTATTATTCGTACAATGTTTTACCACTATTAGAGTAATAATCAAACACAAAAATCACTTTAAAAACATGATTTAAGTTATAAGCTAGAAGATATAAGTGTGAATAATGTAGCGGTAGTATTAGGGAGTGTCAGTCACAGGATATAGCGTTTTTCTTTTTTGCTCTAACAACTCTGTTACCTTATTCACATCTTGATGATTGATAAATTCAGAAAAGGCTTTTTTAGCAAACTCCGCCATTTCAAATTCAAATTCTAAATCAAAATACTGACTGTGATAATTTGCTGCTTCAAATATTTCAGCCGTTTGTTTGATAATAGGTCGCCCATCTATCCTTGCTGATTTTTTAGGTGAAAAAGTTGAAAGGCCTTTATTAATGAAAATTTGTGTTTCATTGGTATTAAAAAATTGAAGAAACTGAGTTAAATGAGGTTTTTTCGCTCCATTTTTAGTTAACGCAATCACCGACATTGGGGCTAAAACACTATTTTCATTATCGTCAGAAATGGTAGGAAACGGAAAGAAACCAATATCCGCTTGATTTTTAACTGGTAAACCACTTAAAGAAAAGCTACCAATTAAATTAATCCCGACAACCTCTCGATAAATTAATGGCATAAGTTCATCACCATCAAAAAAACGATGTTGAGCAAAGATGTATTTCTTATTTAATAAGTTTTTCCAATAGTTAAAAACTAATAGTACTTCTTTCGAATTATAAGCAAGATCACCATCGACAAGTTGCTGGTATTTTTCTGCCCCATGTAAACGCAACATTAAATAATCGAACCAGCCGGCAATTTGCCATGGATATTTTGTACCTAAAGCAATAGGGGCTATTTGATTTTGCTCAAGTGTGTCTAATAAATTAATAAATTCAGGCCAAGTTTTAGGCGTACTCATTCCTAAACGCTTAAACAACGACTTTTTGTAATAAAAACCCCATATATATGAAGTTAAAGGAATTCCGTAAACTTTATTATTAAATAAAACTTGTTCTTTAGAAGCTTGATTAAATTGAAAGTCTAAATGATTTGCTTGCCAGTACTCATTAATATCAACCACAAAGCCGTTCTTAACGAGTGTATTTAAACGATTACTGGCAAACCAATTAATCACGTCAATA
Organism: Thalassotalea sp.; assembly: GCA_029249355.1. Classification (GTDB taxonomy): domain Bacteria; phylum Pseudomonadota; class Gammaproteobacteria; order Enterobacterales; family Alteromonadaceae; genus Thalassotalea_H. The sequence goes on along the minus strand of JAQWHO010000280.1, from coordinate 6,746 downwards.
TCATCACTCATCGCCATCAATTCAGCCAGTAAATCAGGATAATTCCGTGACTTTAAGCGGATTAAGCGCACTTTAATATTCGGGTGAATTTCTTCAAAATCGCGTACTCGATCTCGATAGATATTTTCTTTGATTTTTGAATTGGCTAATACGGCAAAGTTAATTACCTGTTGCTCACTCATTGCATGAACAGAAAAAACGCTTATTGAAAGCGATATAAATAGAATAATAGGTAAGAAGATTTTGGTTTGAGTGACATTTTTAAACATATACTTTAAACCTTAATCAATATCTTTTAATGGCCAACTAACAATATAATCCTCAAAGAAATCAATATCAACTTCATTATCTTTCACTATTTTACCGCGAACTGACATACCTGCTTTATGCATGGCAGTCTTTTTACCTTTATTTAGTAAAGGATGCCAAGATGGAACACCTCTACCTTCTTTCAAACGACGATAAGTGCAGCTTGGCGGCATAAAAAATATCGCGTCTAAATTATCTTGAGTGAGCTGTACGCAGTCAGGCACTAATTTTGTGCGTTTATCATATTGTGTGCATTGACAACTTTTATCATTTAATAAATAACAAGCAATGTTTGAATAACTCATTTGCTCGCCTTCATTAATATGAGTTGTCGGCATTAATTCAGTTTCTTCAGTGGTATCTTCATCATCAATAAATTTATGCAAACAACATTTAGCGCAACCATCGCATAATGACTCCCATTCGCTGCGAGTCATTTCTTCTAATGATTTAGTTTGCCAAAATTTTTCTGTCATAGTTTATTTATCGTTTAATTATCGTTCAATTAGTTATAGATCAATTATTCGTTATTTTTTTTACTGTTTATTACTGAATAGGAGGAAATTTAATACGATCGGAAAGATGCCCTACCGAACTTACAAAGTAATAAGATAAATTCCAATGCATTAAACTTTTATAATTATCATACGCTAAATACACTCTACCGTTTTCGTCATCAGGAAAAACCAACGCGGCTTTTACATCAACCTTAGGTAAATGAGTACCATCAGCTCTTCTAATCCCGAGCTTTTGCCATTCAATGAGTGATTTTTCGCTCTCAGCCCAAGCCTTTAACCAATTTTTACGGCTGCCTGTATTTCTCGGAATAGCTAAAGAAGTATCAAAACCTTCAGGTAATTTTACTTGTCTTCCCCACGTTAACGCATCATTCCAGCCTTCTTTTTTAAGGTAATTGGCCATAGAAGCAAATACATCACTTTGATTGCCCCAAATGTCTTTTTTACCATCGCCATCGCCATCTACCGCATAAGCGAGAAATGATGTTGGCATAAATTGATTTTGCCCCATTGCGCCAGCCCAAGAGCCTTTCATATCATCAATATTGATATGACCTTCTTTAAGTATGGTTAATGCAGCCCATAATTGTTTTTTGAAAAAAGCTTCTCGACGCCCTTCATAGCTCAAGGTGGTTAATGCAGAAACAACATTATAGCTTCCCATTATTTTGCCAAAATTGGTTTCAAGTCCCCATAAAGCGACAATAAAGCGTGGTTGAACATGATATTTTTCTGAGACTTTATCGAGGATTTCTTTATGCTCTTTATATTTACTTCGTGCTCTGTCGACCTTCCATTGCGGCACTCTTTTCGGCAAATATGTGTCTAGCGTTTCAACTTTTTCAGGTTGGTTACGATCAGCTGCAACAGCACGTTGATGAAATTTTACTTGAGAAAAACTACTAGAAATAAAATCTTCCGTATAGCCTTTAGCTAATGCTTCTTTTTTCAACTCAACAACATATTGCTCAAAGCCTAATTGAGTAAGTTCTTTCTTATTGAATGCAAAAACGTTAGACGAATGACTAAAAAGAAAAGTGATAAAAATAACGACAAAGTATGCTTTAACTAATTTCATAAAATACCTAATGTTTTCCTTTAATTTTACCCTGTATATGACTTTATAATTCTTGAGAGTTCTTTTTCATTTGCGCTTTATGTTCTTTCAATAGATCTTCTTGAGGAGGTGGTAATTGTAAATAAAAGCCTTTGCTATCTAGGTTTTCCCTCACTTTATTGATGTCAGACATCGCTAACTTATCTTTATTGTCTAAATTGATAATCGTCACTAAAGTAGGTGTACCAAACATTGCCATTAGCGCTTCTGGTACATCAGCAAATTTGTCACGTTGTTTAATAAATAAATACGTTTGCGCCTTTTTAGGGCTTTTATAAATAACACATAGCATAATGGAGACCTATTCTTTTAACTGAAAATTAATCTAAATGGAAAATTATAATTGTGAAAAATTTGATTCAGCTTGCGCTAATAATTGTTCACCAAAAAACGTTAATCGCCAATCCCTAAGCACATCAATTTTATCTGCTTCAATTGATTCTACATTCAATTGATAATGCCAAGACAAAAACTGATTAATTTGCTTTTTAGAAGCAAATACTTCGACTTGTTTTTCATTTTCTTTCGCTATATTGGCGATAAACGCTTTCACTTTTTTAAAGGTTTGCTTATAGCCGGGATATTCATCTAATCGTTTAATTTTTTCAGGGTATTGTTCTTCGTCAACTTGTTCAGCTTGCTTTAAAACCGCCAGCATCGCTTTACCTTTATGACGAATATCTAGTACATCAACCCCTTCAATACCCGCCATTACACCAACATTTTTAGGTAACGTTTGAGCAACACCAATAATGGTTTGATCTTTAGCGACGAAACTAATCGGCAAATCTCTTTTTTTCGCCTGCTGATAACGCCATTGTGTCAAAAACTTTAAGGTATTTAATTGCTTAGCATTTAATCGCCAACTCATTTTTACGTTTAAATACAATTGACTATCATCAATAGGCGTAAATTTTCGTTCGATCATCAAGGCAGTTTCTTGCTGTACCGCTTCAAACCAAGGCGTTTGCGTTAACTCTTTTTTCAGCATCGGATAAACAAGATATAGGTATTCGACATCAGCGCCAGCATACTCAATTTGACTAGCCGTTAACGGGCGTTTCATCCAATCAGTACGTGAATCTGACTTATCTAAATCGATGTCTAAGTAATGTTTCACCATGGCCGCATAACCGAGTGATAAACCATGCCCTAGAAATGACATCATGATTTGACTATCAATTAGGTTTTCGGGACGACAATTGGCTTGTGTTAAAAAGACTTCTAAATCTTCTGAACAAGCATGCAATACTTTTTCAATACTTGGGTCCGTTAGCAACGCCCAAAAAGGGCCTAAATCTTCAATGGAAATAGGATCAATCAACGCAACAACATTGCCATCGCAAACTTGTAACAACCCTAATCGTGGGTACAGTGTTCTCGTTCTAACAAATTCGGTATCTACCGTTAGTATGCTTGCTTTAGATAATTGATGACATAACGAAATTAAACTCTCATCATCTTCAATATATTGATTTTCCAAAAAAGTTTCCCTTTATTGATGAACAGCACTGATTAAGTACAAATCAAACGTTTAGTATGCGAGTTAACTTCTACGTCTTCTGGTTGCTTGTTGACTGCGATGTTGATGCTTTTTCACCGAACGACGAATGCGACGGCTTTTTGCGTTATCCATCGCTTTTTCATCAACCTTCACCTTACTTTGCGTTTCAGGCGTTAACTTAACTAATTTACGATAATAATTAACATCTTGCAGATTTAATTCAGTCCAACCACCTAATGGTAATTGACGCTTAAGTTCCATATCGCCATATCGTACTCGAATCAATCGGCTAACTTGTACATCTTGGCTTTCCCATAAACGACGTACTTCACGATTTCGTCCTTCAGACAATACCACATGAAACCAATGGTTACGCCCTTCTCCCCCACGATAAGTGATCTTTTGAAAGCGAGCGGGACCATCTTCTAATTTAACGCCGGCGCGCAATGTTTGTAACATAGCTTCAGTAACTTCACCAAAAACTCGAACGGCATATTCACGTTCAACTTTTTGCGAAGGATGCATTAATCGATTCGCTAACTCACCATCGGTAGTGAAAAGTAATAAACCAGAAGTGTTAATATCTAAACGGCCTACGGCAATCCAGCGACCTGACTCTAATTTAGGTAAACGATCAAAAACAGTCGGGCGACCTTCAGGATCTTTACGGGTACACATTTCGCCTTCAGGTTTGTTGTACATTAATACTCTGCACAACTCTTCCTCTTTACTCTGCAAACTCACAGAGTGGCCATCAATTTTTATTTGTTCATTACCTTCAACTCGATCACCTAAATAGGCAACTTTACCGTTAACGGTGATGCGTCCAGCACTGATCACAGTTTCCATTTCTCTGCGTGAACCTTTACCCGCACGGGCTAATACTTTTTGTAACTTTTCAGACATAGGTCTAACTCTCTTCCGTCAGTAACATCACAACCGCCAATAATTGGCATGTTTTATTGCTTAGTTTCTGTCTCTATTGATTGAGTAATCACTCATTAGTCGACATTATATCTTGCATCACACTATTAGCGATAGAAGATTCTTCCATTGGCAATAATTCTGGTAATTGTTCTAAAGACTTTAAAGAGAAATAATCTAAAAACTCTTTAGTTGTTGCGTACATAGACGGCCTTCCTGGCACTTCTTTATGACCGACTATTTTTACCCAATCACGTTCAATTAATGTTTTTATTATATGGCTGCTAACTGCAACGCCGCGAACATCTTCAATTTCGCCACGAGTGATAGGTTGTTTGTAGGCAATTAATGCCATTGTTTCTAATAATGCCCGTGAATATTTTTGAGGTTTTTCTTCCGATAATAAGGCAACATCGTCATTATGTTCTGCTTTGATTTGAAATTGAAAACCAGACGCAACTTCAACTAAATTGACACCGCGCTTTTTATAATGCTTTTCAATTTCTTCTAAAGATTGTTTTATTTGACTCGTTGAAACCTCATATTGAAAAAGCAATTTTTCTTTTAATATTCTCACAGATAAAGGTTTGGAGGATGAAAACAAAGCCGCTTCAATAAGTTGTTCTACGTGTTTATTACTGATCATAACGGTCATCGGCCCCTTTTAAACGTACATGAATTTGTCCAAAGGTTTGCACTTGCTGACATTCGACAAGCTGTTCTTTAAGCAATTCTAATAAGGCTAAAAATGTCACAACAACACCGTGACGACCTTCTGATACGTCAAACAAACACTCAAACTTCAGAAAATGATCATCCTTTAGTTTAGATAAGCTTGATAGTATTTCGCTCATTCGTTGCCTTGTTGACAGCGTTTCTTTCGCGATATGGTGATGTTCAAATGCTTGTGTCCGTTTTAAAACACCTTGAAGTGCATTAACTAAATCAGCCAAATCGACATCAGCTTCTTGCGCTTTAGCAACAAATGAGGACGAAAAACTTGCCTGCGCTAAGGTAATATCACGATCTATACGGGGTAGTTCATCAATATTTTGCGCAGCTTTTTTAATTATTTCATATTCTTGTAAGCGACGTACCAGTTCTGCTCGAGGGTCTTCTTCGTCTTCTTCAACCTGCTGTTTAGGTAATAACAAACGTGATTTAATTTCCGCTAAAATAGCGGCCATTACTAAGTACTCTGCCGCTAATTCAAGTTTCACGTCTTTCATTAACTCAACATAGGTCATATATTGCGTCGTGATAGGCGCTATCGGTAAATCTAAAATATCAAACTTTTGTTTTTTAATCAGATACAGCAGTAAATCAAGTGGCCCTTCAAATGATTCTAAAATAATTTCTAAGGCGTCAGGTGGAATAAATAAATCTTGTGGTTTTTCTACCACAGCTTCACCGCGTATAAATGCGAATGGTAATACTTGCTGTAGCATTTCGCCACTTTGCCCTATGTTACTAGCTGTGGTATTCGAATTAATAAGTGCAACATCAACATCGTTCGAACTATTTTGCATAAATATTTAAGCGTTTATCTTTTTAGTTAAAATTATTATTCAAAAGGCGTTGGATCACCTTCACCTACCCGTATTATTTCTGCGTCCCCTTCGGAAAAGTCAATAACAGTGGTGGGATGTTCGCCTAAGTGGCCACCATTAATAATTAAATCGACTTGGTGTTCTAACATATCACGGATATTTTCAGGGTCATACTCGGCCATTTGTTTACCCGGCATAATTAACGTTGTCGACATAATGGGCTCTTCAAGTGCATCTAATAACGCATGAACAATGGCATTATCAGGCACTCGAATACCAATGGTTCGTTTTTTAGGATTTAACAAACGTTTCGGCACTTCTTTACTGGCTTTAAAAATAAAAGTGTAAGCACCTGGGGTATTATTCTTTAATGCTCTAAAGGCACTATTATCGACACGGGTATATTCAGAAAGCTCGGATAAGTCTTTACACACTAAAGTAAAATTATGGTTTTTATCAATATCACGAATTTTACAAATTCTATCTAGTGCTTTTTTATCACCAATATGACATCCCAGCGCGTAGCCAGAATCGGTAGGATAAACAATCACGCCGCCTTGACGAATAATTTCAGCCGCCTGTTTCATTAAACGGCCTTGCGGATTATCGGGGTGAACATAGAAAAACTGGCTCATAAATTATTCCTTTTTATAACTACAGTACAAAATTGTTCATGTGCTTTTCATGTTAAAAGTTTACTCATAAAGCAATAACTTATTCTAAAAACTTAAAAATAATGAGTAATAAAACCTTAATGCCATAATTGCCAAATAGGGGAAACCCCTTCTGGCATCACTAAATTACGGCCTAAATCTGACCATTTA
>JAQWHO010000279.1 GCA_029249355.1 Thalassotalea sp. | reverse complement strand
CAAAAACAGTATCAACTTCCGTTTCAACAAACCGTTGCTATGGGAGATGGTGCGAATGATTTAGTGATGATGAATGCCGCGCATTTTGGCGTAGCATTTCATGCCAAGCCTATTGTACTAAAACAAGCAGACTGTGCGATTAACTTTTCTGGATTAGATTGTTTAATTCATTGGTTAGCATAAAGGGGTCTAATGAATAGTCATTTGATCTAATGACTGTTCATTCTCAAATGATTTATCAATCACTCGTTCATCAAGTGATAACGCATCATAGCCTCTTGAGTAATATCAAATATTTGTACAACACCAGAAACACTCCATATATCTTGCTCTAATTGCTTTCCTCGATGTATAGCATAAGAACCGATATAACTAAGCTCAGGACTTAAATACTGCATATCCGGTTCATAAGTACGTGAAACAATTACTTGCAAGCAAAAAAACTCGCCTCGCTTTAATGCATTGCTAATAAATATTTTTTTTAATTTATCCGACTGTAACTCTGAATCCAGCTTAGTAGTCACTGCTTTATCAACCATTTCGTTTTCAGGGTTAATAGAAACGTATAAAATATCTACAATGGGCGAGTCACTTGATTGCATTTTCTTTAACGTAGCATTCATTAAGCTTGTTGCTTGTAAATTATTCAATAATGGATACAAGTTGTAATGATTGTTTCTATCACTTAACTGCTTACAATAAGAGAGAATTCGAGAATTTTTATCGTTACTAGTTACTGTTTCTATTTTATAACGACTACCACTGGTTTGAATCATTAGCGCTACTGTTTTTAGACTAGCGCTATAAATATTGCGTAAGGCTTTAGCTAAACCTGGACTGAGCATTGCGTATTCATCAGGAGTAAGCTTTTCGCGATTTTTTTGAATAAGCGCTTTAAAAAACGCCCGACCAATATGCTGATGTTTTTCAACATAAACACGTAAATTAATCATCGTTTTTGACGTATTAACACGCATCACCTCATAAGGAAGGCTTTGCAAATCAAATGAAGACGTTATTTTTTGTAATTGCGGAAAAGTAATATTAACAATATTACCTCTTTTCAGTATTGAGGCCTTTTCTAACTCTATTTTTAAACCCGATGTTGAAAAGTCATGAGAGATACCTTTAGCAATAACACCTTCTGCATTAACTACCACTCCTGTTTTATAAACAAAACGTGGCTCTTGTCGTTGATTATTATAATTGATGCCAACATCATCAACATTCGAACCCTCGAGCAAACGTTTATGCCCGAAGTTTTTAAGTTTAGTCGTATTGATATTATCAAAAGGTAACGTTTGGTAAAAAGAGTGAATGTTTTTGTCGCTGATATCTTTTACTGTGATGATTGCGGTCAATCTTGCCAGGGTATCTTTAACATCATCAGAAGTAGGCGTATTCAAGTATTCATCTTTTTTAGCCATGGTATTAGCTAAAGTTAGGGGTGAATCAGCAAGTTCACTGTTGTGCGCTAAATAATTAAGCTGTGTAATCGCAAAACTCTCTTTTGAGGCAGCAAACCCCAAAAACTGACGCATAAATTCAGCATCTTCATCCAATTGAATATTATCTGCCGTATAAAAATACATCTTTCCTTGGCTGATATGAATAAAGCTATAAACCAAAACCGATTTACCTAGCATAGCCGCTTTTTTAATTCTTAAGAAGCGATCAGCTGTTATCAAGTAACTCAAAGTCGATTGCCGCTTCTCATCTTGCCAATATTGATAAATATTCTGATTATTATGACAAGTCAATGCAAAGCGAGGAGATAATTTCCCTTTTATATCTTCAATAAAAACAGGAAGTTCATTTGATTTAGGTAAAGCAAATTGTTCAAAACTACGCGACTGTAAAGCCTTAATAGTATTTTCTAAGTTGATTTTATAACGGCGTTTATTCCCTTGAATATAGCCTTTTAAAAACTGTCTAAAACCATCTTTTTCTTCAGATGACGAGTATACTCTACTAACACCTACCAGCTGTACCCCTTCTGTTATCTGAATGTTTCTTACTTCATAAGTAAACTTATCATTTTTATCAAACTGAAATTCACCTTCCAAGCCGATAAATCTAAGCGTAATTAATTGACGGATTTTTATACTTTCTATTGAGTTAAAGCGAAATTTACAACCGTTAACACTAATATCAGAACAAGTAGCTTCAACCATCTGATCATCAGTTAAATTAACTTGAAGCGCTATAGCGAAGTTCATTCGCTCTTCTATACGATTAAAGTATGGCCCAAAACTATATAACTGAGCAGGATATTGCGATTTTTCAAATACTTTTGCCGGTTTTACAGCAACATTTGGCGTTTGTACCTGATTTTTTTCATTTTGATAAATAACACGAAAATTATTCTCAGTATTCATAACCGCTTCATAAACACCGAACGTATACCCTTGAAAATCAGCATAAGCTTCTTCAAAAACTTTAATAGCAATGTCATCAAGGTAATGGGTTCTTTCTTCATGCTCAAACGCACGGCATTCACCATCAACATGTCCCCTTAAATCAATTAAGCGGGTACATGGATTGGCTAAGCGCTTCAATTCCATCTTTAATAAAAAACGCTCTGTTTTAGGAACACTTTTTGTTAGGTCAGCAAACTCAGCTTCAAAATTTTTAGATAATACCTTACCTCTAAAGTCATCGATAATAGTTTGATATTTTGAAAAATTATTAGTCATCCACGCTTCTATTTAATTACAATAGTTGAAATAAAAAATGTTATATTTAAGTTAAATCATTATAAATTGATTATCATAAATGTCATATCATTTTATTTTTGAATAACTTTAAGCAATAACCATACCCTTAAAAGGTAAAGCATGGCAAAAAATAAAACTGCATTTGTTTGTACAGACTGTGGAGCCGAGCATTCGCGTTGGCTAGGACAATGTAATGAATGCAAAGCTTGGAATACAATTTCCGAGTTTAAACAAGCAAAATTACCGACAAAAACAAGTAACTTATCTGGTTTTTCCGGCATGGTTGGCACAGAAGTTCAAACTCTTGACACTATTGATCTTGCTGAACTACCTCGATTTTCCTCCGGATTTTCAGAATTTGATCGGGTACTAGGGGGGGGGATTGTGCCCGGCAGTGCGATTCTTATTGGCGGTGAGCCTGGCGCAGGAAAAAGTACATTATTACTACAAACCATGTGTGTATTGTCTGAACAAATGTCGACTCTATACATTACGGGTGAAGAATCTCTACAACAAGTTGCCATGCGAGCAAAGCGCTTAGGCTTAAAAGCCGGTTCATTAAAGTTGTTATCTGAAACTAGTGTTGAAAATATTTGCCATATTGCTGAAAAAGAAAAGCCAAAGATTGTCGTTATTGATTCAATTCAAGTCATGCATATGGCTGATATACAATCAGCCCCCGGTAGTGTTTCTCAAGTAAGAGAAGCAGCTGCATTTTTAACGCGATTTGCTAAACAACACCATGTTGCGATGATCTTAGTGGGTCATGTTACAAAAGACGGTAGCTTGGCAGGTCCTAAAGTATTAGAACATTGTATAGATTGTTCAATCATGCTCGAAGGTAGTACCGATTCAAGATACAGAACATTAAGAGGCAATAAAAATCGTTTTGGCGCTGTCAATGAGCTTGGTGTATTTGCGATGACAGGCACGGGCTTAAAAGAAGTTAAAAACCCTTCAGCAATATTTTTATCTCGCGGCGAAGAAAATACCCCCGGCAGCATTGTAATGGTGCTATGGGAAGGTACACGACCTTTATTAGTAGAGATTCAAGCCCTAGTTGATCATTCTGCATTGGGAAACCCTCGACGTGTGGCCGTTGGTGCCGATCAAAATAGGTTATCAATGTTACTCGCTATTTTGCATCGCCACGGAGGTTTGCAAATGAATGATCAAGATGTATTTGTAAATGTTGTAGGTGGTGTGAAAGTGGCTGAAACAAGTATCGATTTAGCCTTAATTTTAGCGTTAGTTTCAAGCTTTAGAGATAGAGCATTGCCTCAAGATTTAGTTGTTTTTGGTGAAGTAGGTTTATCGGGTGAAATACGCCCAGTGCCAAGTGGTCAAGAGCGAATTAATGAAGCAGCTAAACATGGTTTTAAGCGAGCGATAGTCCCATTTAATAATGTGCCGAAAATAAAAATACCCGGTATGGAAGTTATAGGGGTTAAAAAACTTAGCGAAGCATTGGATGTGATTTGAGTTATATTTCAACCGAGTCCGGCTAATTAATGTCTTGTAATGATAAGTTTATCATTACAAGTCTTATTCAATAATATTACATAGTAACTTTCACCCTAATTTTTCCCCAACTATGATTTAAATTATCACTTTAACAATTACTTTTTTATCACTCACCTTTTAAATAATACGAATTAACTCAGAACGGTTGACTTTATTAGCTAACTAGACAGAATAGTTACGAGATAATTTATACCTAATAATTAATACCTAATAATTAATAACTATAAGAGAATTTCAATGAAAAAGTCCTTAATAGCGCTTTCTGTAGCGTCTGTTTTATTAATGGGTTGTAGCAAAGAAGCTCCAACTCAACAAACAGGAAGTGAGTCAACTGCTGCAAGTGAATCAACTACAGCAAATATTGAAACAAAGAAAGCTGAGCTAGGCTCTTTTGGGGTAGATTTATCTGCTCGTAATGAAGCAATAAAACCCGGTGATGATTTTTTTATGCATGCCAGCGGAACATGGTATGACAATTATGAAATGCCAGCAGATAAAACTCGATTTGGCGCTTTTACCGCGTTAGCCGAACGTAGTGAAAAACAAGTAAAAGAAATTATTGATGATGTTGCTTCTCGTTCTGATTTGAACGCTGATGAAAAAATGATCGCTGATTTTTATAATAGTTATATGGATACAGCAACGATTAACGAGATTGGTTTATCACCAATACAGCCTACACTTGATCAAATTTCTGCCGCAGCTTCAATCAGCGACATCACTAAAATATTTGGTGCGTCGTGGCTAAATGGTATTACTAGCCCTATTGGTGGTGGTATGTGGTTTAACCGATTAGATGCTGATAAATATGAAATGTCTATGGGCGCAGGTGGTTTAGGTATGCCTGATCGTTCATATTATTTAGACGATAGTGAACGATTTATTAAAACTCGTGCTGCATATGTTGCACATATCGCTGAAATGCTTGCTTTTGCAAAAGTAGAAAATACTGAGCAAAAAGCTCAAGCTATTTTAGCCTTAGAAACTAAGATTGCTGAAGGTCATTGGCCTCGTGAGAAACGCCGTGATCGCGATCTTACACTAAACCAAATTAAGCGCTCTGAGCTTTCTTCAACCTACCCTAATTTCGACTGGGAAGCCTATTTTTCAGCAACAGGTTATCAAGTTCCTCAACTTAATATTTCACAGCCTGAACCTATAAAAGCGATGATCGCCTTATTAAACAGTGAAGATATTAACGTTTGGAAAGACTATATGGTTTACCATACCTTAAAAAACAATGCCTCATATCTTCCTGAAGATATCTTCGCAGCAAACTTTAAGTTTTATGGTACTGAATTACGCGGCCAAAAAGAAGCTAAGCCTCGCTGGAAAAGAGCAGTTTCTCAAATGTCAGGTACTGAATCTTTAGGTTTTGCTATCGGTAAAGTGTATGTTGCACGCTATTTTCCTGAATCATCAAAGCAACAAATGGCAGATCTTGTTGAAAATTTACGTAAAGCTTTAGGTGAACGTATCACTGGCTTAGAATGGATGGGGGAAGAAACAAAAGTTAATGCTCATGAAAAACTAGCCGCATTTAATCCGAAAATTGGCTACCCTGATGTTTGGCAATCATTTGAAGGTTTAGCTATTTCTAAAACTGATTTAATGGGTAATTTGCAAAACCTTCGTAAATTATTCCATGAAGATAGCGTATCAAAAGAATTAGAAAAAACGGATCGTAATCGTTGGGGCATGACACCACAGCAAGTAAATGCATATTACAACAGTTCATTTAATGAAATAGTTTTCCCTGCTGCTATTTTACAACCACCATTTTTCGATCCAAATGCAGATCCTGCTGTTAACTATGGCGGTATAGGAGCTGTAATTGGCCATGAAATGGGTCACGGTTTTGATGATCAAGGTTCAAAGTCTGACGCTAAAGGTGTGCAACGTAATTGGTGGACAGATCAAGACAGAGAAGCTTTTGATGCAAAAGCTGATGAACTTGCTGCGCAATACAGTCAATATGAACCTATTCCGGGCAACTTCGTTAATGGTAGAAATAGTTTAGGTGAAAATATTGGTGATGTAGGTGGTTTAGCGATGGCTTACCACGCATACAAATTAAGCTTAAATGGTAAAGAAGCGCCTATTATTGATGGTGTTACTGGTGATCAACGCTTCTTTTTAGCTTGGGCACAAGTTTGGAAAGAAAAGCGCACCGAGAAAAGTATGTTAAGCCAACTTAAAGGCGGCACACATGCGCCAGGTAGATTCCGTGCACAAGCGCCAAGAAACCACGATGCATGGTACAAAGCGTTTGATGTTAAAGAAGGTGACAAACTTTACTTAGCACCAGAAAAACGCGTACGTATTTGGTAATAAACTTAGTTTTACTGGTTAAATAAATAAAAGGCTGCAGTTGCAGCCTTTTTTTAAAACCTTCAAGTCACATTTATAAACCAGATATAATATTACTCTGGCTCATAGTCTAAATTAGCCGATAACCAACGCTCAGCTTGTGGAAGCGTCATTTCTTTTCTAGTTGCATAATCTATCACTTGATCTTTTTTCAGTTTCGCAACAGCAAAATATTTACTCTCAGGATGAGCAAAATACCAACCACTTACCGCAGCACCAGGCCACATAGCAAAGCTAGAAGTAAGCTCCATACCAATATTATTTTCAACATCAAGTAATTCCCACAACAGCCCTTTCTCTGTATGTTCAGGACAAGCAGGGTAACCAGGCGCAGGTCGAATACCTTGATATTTCTCACGAATTAAATCGTCATTTTCAAGAGATTCATCAGGAGCATATCCCCAATATTCTTTACGTATTTGCTCATGTAGATATTCAGCACTCGCTTCTGCCAAACGATCAGCAACCGCTTTCATTAAGATACTATTGTAATCATCATGCTGAGCATCAAACTCTTTCACTAACTCATCACAACCAAAGCCTGCAGAAACGGCAAAGGCGCCCATATAATCTTTGACTCCAGAGGCTTCATCGGCAACATAATCAGCTAAACAGCGGTTAAACTGCCCTGATGGCTTTTTACTTTGTTGACGAAGTTGATGCAATTTCATCAATGGTTCTTCGCGGTTTTCATTTTCAAAAACGACTAAGTCGTCTTGTGTTCGATGCGCCGGAAATAATCCAAATACCGCTTTAGCCTTAAGTTTTTTATTACTTATGACATCATCAATCATCGCATTAGCATCATTAAATAATTTAGTTGCTTCTTCACCAACAACTTCATGCTTTAAAATAAGCGGATACTTACCCGATAACTGCCAAGTCATGAAAAATGGCGTCCAATCGATGTAATTTCTCACCACATTCAAATCAAGTTCATCTAAAACTGTTATACCTAACTTATTAGGGACTTTAGGCGTGTAATTATCAAAGCTCGTAGGAAAAGCATTCGCACGCGCATCTTCCAATGATACTAAACTCGAACGAGGCCCTTTTTTATAATGGCGTTCACGCACTCGAACATATTCGTCATTTTGTCGTTCTATAAATGCGTTGCGTTTTGTTAAATCTTCAGAAATAAGTGTACTAACAACTGACACGGAACGAGAAGCATTTGGAACATATACAACTGGATGCTGATATTGCGGTTCAATTTTCACAGCAGTATGTGCTTTCGATGTGGTTGCGCCGCCAATCAATAACGGTAAATTCATCTCTAACCGTTTCATTTCTTTGGCAACATGTACCATTTCATCAAGCGATGGCGTGATTAAGCCAGACAAGCCAATAATATCGACCTTTTCTTCTTTCGCTACACGAAGGATATCGTCACAAGAAACCATCACACCTAAGTCGATAATGTCGTAGTTATTACATTGTAAAACAACGCCAACGATGTTCTTGCCAATATCGTGCACATCACCTTTTACTGTAGCAAGCAACACTTTACCGTTTGATTTTATTTCTGTTTTTTCAGCTTCAATAAACGGATTAAGGTGAGCAACCGCTTGTTTCATTACTCGGGCAGATTTAACCACTTGTGGTAAAAACATTTCTCCTGCACCAAATAAATCCCCCACGACATTCATGCCATCCATGAGTGGGCCTTCGATCACATCGAGAGGTCTAACAGCTTCGAGGCGAGCTTCTTCAGTGTCTTCTACAATGAATTCATTAATACCTTTTACTAAAGAATGCTCTAAACGTTTAATAACAGGAAGCTCTCGCCATGTTAAATCAGCTTTGTTATTTTGGCTGCCGGCTTGTCCTCGATAATTTTCAGCAACATCAAGCAATCGCTCTGTTGCGCCATCGTCACTGTTTTGAATAACATCTTCAACGGCAACGCGTAAATCTTCAGGAATACTTGAATAAATGGCTAATTGCCCGGCATTAACAATGCCCATATCCATACCGTTTTGTATCGCATGATATAAAAACACTGCATGAATCGCCTCTCGTACGGGGTTATTACCACGAAAAGAGAATGATACATTAGAAACACCGCCAGATATCATCGCATGAGGTAAGTTTTCTTTTATGTCGGCAACTGCTTCAATAAAATCAACGGCGTAATTGTTATGCTCATCAATGCCAGTAGCAACAGCGAAAATGTTTGGATCAAATATAATATCTTCTGCAGGAAAGCCTATTTCATCAACAAGAATATGATAAGCACGTTTACAAATTTCGTATTTTCTTTCACGCGTGTCAGCTTGACCTTCTTCGTCAAAGGCCATCACAATGACTGCTGCGCCATAACGACGAAGTAATTCAGCTTGTTCGCGAAAATTATCTTCACCTTCCTTTAAGCTAATAGAGTTTACAACCCCTTTACCTTGAATACATTTAAGGCCTTCTTCTAAAATATCCCATTTTGAAGAATCAAGCATAATTGGTACTTTAGCGATATCAGGCTCACCAGCAATTAAATTCAAAAAGCGGATCATTGCCGCTTTTGAATCAAGCATGCCTTCATCCATATTGATATCGATAATCTGCGCGCCATTTTCTACCTGTTGTAGTGCTACTGCAACGGCCTGATCATAGTTTTCTTCGGTGATTAAGCGTTTAAAAATGGCCGAGCCAGTGACATTAGTTCGCTCACCAACATTGACGAATAAAGTGTTTTCATCAATAGTTAATGCTTCTAAACCCGATAATCTACAAGCTATTTTACGCGGTTCAATTTTTCTCGGCGCTATGTTTGCTACCGATTCAGCCATACCTTTAATATGTTCAGGCGTTGTACCACAACAACCACCAATAATATTTAAAAAGCCTGAACTGCCCCACTCTGCTACATGCGTGTTCATATCCTCTACGCTAAAATCATACTCGCCAAACGCGTTCGGCAAACCTGCATTTGGATGAGCGGAAACAGCACAATCTGAAATTCGGCTTAACTCTGCAACGTACTGTCTTAATTCAACAGGGCCGAGCGCGCAATTTAAACCAAAAGAAATAGGTTTTGCATGACGAAGTGAATTATAAAAAGCTTCTGTGGTTTGCCCTGATAACGTTCTGCCCGAGGCATCTGTGATTGTGCCGGAAATCATCACAGGCAAACGCACACCTAAGTCATCAAATACTGTTTCAACAGCAAAAATAGCGGCTTTTGCGTTTAACGTATCAAATATAGTTTCAATTAATATAAGGTCACTGCCACCTTCAATCAGCGCTTTGGTTGATTCGATATAGGCATCTTTTAACTGATCAAACGTTACATTTCGATA